>JBEDAD010000135.1:0-5542 GCA_041177985.1 Bacteroidota bacterium
AGCTGGAACAGTGTTATTAACCAAACCGCCAGTTATTTCTACTAAACAAAAATCAGAAGGCGTTCTTCTAGATCTTAAAACTGCACCAGAAAGCGATTGAAAAGTAGGATTAGTGCCGTTAGTGCAACCATTAGCTTGCCAGTTAAAACGAAAAATCCAAGTTGCAGGGTTACTGTAACAATGGTTTGCAGTTAGAACATAGGGCTTTCCGTCATTTAAAGTATTATTAATCAGGGCGCCGGAACAAAAACCACTACTTCCAGAAACGAGCATTACCGCGCTATTGCGTTCATTTACCCATTCCAAACCATCTGGACAATTAACATTCATATTACACGAGCCAGAACTTCCAAATGCCTTTTCCACAAATTCAGTAGCCGTGCGGTAGCCGTGCGTAACTTTTGTAATCGCTAAATAAACTGGGATTTGTGCATTTTCAGCAGGAATATAGTATTCAACGATTGCAGAATTACCGGGAATTAACTCAGTTCCAAGTTCTCCTTCATAGAGGTGATAAGCGGTGAATTTACCTAAAATAAAATCCTTTTTAGGATTGTAAACATACAACTCATTTCCTTCTGGAATTGCAACATTAGCGAAAGTAAGATTGACGGTTAATGCATTTTCACACGTGACACGTACACGCCATATTTTTGCGCCATTCTGAAGCGTAATCCAGGATCCGGAGTTTTCCATTGTAAGATTTGTTTCGTTATTGAACCCAAATCGCCATGGGCCAGTTCCAGCAGCATCGGTAACTAAATCTTCCGCCTGCAAGACAGAAATTACGGGCGATACGAACGCATATTCTTGCAAATCAGCAGAATTTAATGTTAGATCAGTACTTTTTGGATTACCCCCATCTCCCTGTTGGGAAAAGGATAACGTGCAAAGGAAAAGGAAAATGGAGAGTATAATTTGTTTTTTCATAGTGTGTGTATTGGTTCTATTTTCTAGTCAAGAGACGAAAAATAATCATTTTTAGTTGGTTAAATAAAAAAAATTGATTTTATTTTAAATGAACACCATAATTCCACAACGTTTATGAAATAAGAACATCAGGTTACATTTTTGTAAAATAAACGATGAAAATAAGGGCTAAAGCAGTCCTTTAAATAGGCTTTTCAGAGCTAACTAAGAGAATTTTGCTAAAGATTAAGAGAAGATACTTCAGTGAGAAAAGGTTTAATGTAATGATCTTAGCAAATGCTAAAAATTAGTGAATGTTTGATTCCAGTTGATTATAACTCGGAGAACGTTATAATTTAGATCATTTATGAGAACTATTATTTATTTGTCTCAGCCATAAAACAGTTTCTTTTAATCCTTCTTTGAGAGGAGTAATCGGTAAACCCAGTTCAGATTGTGCTTTGTTTGGAGATACTTCCCAGTTGTATTTTGCTTTTGAGACCCATTTTAGGGTAATAACTGGTTCTTTTCCAACAATTTTTGCAAGAAATAGCTGAGAGCGAGAAAACAACATCTGGGTCCAGAGTGGTATGCTTAACATTGTGCGATGAATTTCAGAAACCTCTGAAAGTAATTTATAAAAAGACACATAATCGTGATTTTCTCCTCCCAATAGATACGTTGAACCTTTTTTTCCCTTTTCCATAGCGAGCAAATGTCCTAATGCAGCATCTTTAATAAAGATGTAATTCCCTAATTCTTTTCCAGTTCCGGGATAAATTCGCCATTTCCCATTGACATATTTATCAATCATTAGGGTCACTGATGAAGGTTTTCCAAAAATAAAAGGCCCATATACTCTTGTTGGTGATACAATAACAACATTCATGTTGTGTTGTATAATATAATCTTTTATAACGGATTCTGCCATTGCTTTTGATCCTTCGTATTCATTAAATAAGTCTATATCTCTTATTTTATTTTCTGTCACAACACCATTAATCGATGGGCCGTAAACCCCGGCAGTACTCGTAATGACAATTTTTTCTATTTGATTTAACAATGCAGATTCTAGAATGTTAACCGTGCCTTGCACATTATACGAATAAAAATCACCAGTATCTTTTGACCAAACTTTAGCAAAAGCCGCTAAATGGTAAACTTTATTACATCCTTGCATTGCACGTTCAATCGATGACGGATTCAAAATATCACCTTCAAAAAGTTGAACGCCATCAAAAAGAATGTGTTTTGCCTTATCTTTCGATCTTACAAGAGCATGAATTATTGCACCTTGGTCCGACAACATTTTTATTAAATGGGCTCCAATGCTTCCCGTTCCACCTGATACAAATATTTTCATGTTTACAACTTTAAAAAGTTTAAAAAGTTTTTTTACACCAATTTCCAACTTGCTCGCTTAACCATTTTGGATCATCAATTGGCAAACCATGCCCAGATGTAGGATGCCAAAGAAGAGTTCCGCCAAAAGCTATATGTATTTTATCAATACACTCCGGGCAAACCATACGGTCACCTTTAGAACCGATAATCAACAATGGAATAGTAGGTTTCTCATTTTTTAATCCATAAAAGTAGCCTGCTATTGATTGTCTAAAGATATTCATTCTAGTCATTTTTCTTTCATACTGTATTTTACTCCAATCCTTACAAAGATCTTGATACAATTCAGGCTTATTGCTATTAACTTTAATAATCAATGCTTCTCTTTTTTCAATCGTACGAGAAAACAATATTTTAACCATATCTAATCTGACCCGTTTATGTATGCGTTCACTATTTTTACAAATGTATTTAAAACTGCTGTTTATAATTATAAGACTATTAAAATCAGAAGGATACCGAATAACCCAATCCGAAGCTAGCATACCTCCAAGAGAAGTTGCACAAATAATATTTACACTATCCGGGTTTTGTAACTGATGATAATGAATATCACGCATAAAATCAACCATTACAGGAACACTAACGGAAGCCTTTTTCTTCACGTGTATACCGGATCCTGGTATATCCATTAAAAAGATTTTTGCGGTTGGAGGCAATTCCTTCTTCATCAAATCAATAAATGATCCCCAATGTCCTGATTCTCGCGTTAGACCCCTTAATAAAAACAGATTTATTCCACTCATTATTTTCGATTGTTTCGAGTATAATGAATATCTGGATGTTGTTTTAATGCGGTAAAACTGTTTGTCCAAGCCATTGCGACATGCACAAAAAAAGCAATCCAAATCGTTCCTGAATATAAAGTAAGTATGCAAAGAACCAATCCAAGCGGAAGCGCTCCAATTGTTTCATCCAAACCTTTGGGAATGTGAGTAGCAGAATATAAAGCGATATTTATTGCAATTGCCGGCCACACTCCAAGAGAATCCACAAGCGGAAAGAGAAGGATTCCTCTAAATAATAATTCATACCCAAAAAGATAAATGAACCACCCAAAAGCATTCATATAAAACATCTTTTTATTCCAGTATTTTGATCTGATTTGCGGGTAATTTACCAAGTTCTTTGCTTTTTTCGCACTAAAATAGACAAGGGGAATTACTAGAATACAAAGTCCGATAATCCAAATCAAAGAGAATAATGACGTTTCAGGAATTAACTTAAATCCATAGCCATGTTTAGGAAATGGTTTCAATACTATTAAACTCAAAACCAAGGGCAGAATACCCATTACAATAAAACCAATTGCTTTCGTAAAAATAATATGTCGATAGGAGGCTTGATCAAATGTATACTTAGAATAATAAAAATTCTTTATTCTAGGAGACTGTGCAATAAACCAATAAGTAATAAAGGCTGAGGCTGCAAGTAAAATTGGGAAGAATGATTGAATTGTTTGATTTCCCCAGCTGAAATCAACGGTTTGTGTATTGATAAATAGCATTATTTTTTTGTTAAGTAATTATTTTCAATGAACCATTCGAAACATTCGTTAATGGCTTGTTCAATTGGTGTTTGAGGCATATCTAAGTCATACTGTGCTTTTTCCGAACTGTAAAAATGTATCTCACTAGACAAAATTGCCAATTCTCTGGTAACTTTTGGTACTTTGTTAAAAAAGGAAGCTAATATTGAACTGATACTTCCATAAGCTTTAACAATTGGAGTATTCATTTTGATTTTTGGTGGTTCAACACCAACTATTCTTGCAATTTTTTGAAAAGCTTCTTTGTACGTAAGGTTTTCATTTCCTAGAATATAACATTCTCCAATTTTCCCTTTGGTGATGGCATTTGTGATTGCAACTGCTACATCTTTAACAGAAACGAAATTTTTACCACCAAGTGTATAGCCTGGTATTTTTTTATTGTAAACTCCTCGGATCATTTCACCAGATGTTGGTCTAGAATCAAATGGGCCAATCATAAATGTTGGATTTACCACCAGAGCATTCAATCCTTCATTCTTGACTTTTTCCAACACTCTTTGTTGTGCGATGTATTTGGAATCCATATAATCTAAACCATAATGAAAGGAATTGTATGAATTTTTTTCTGATCCCAAATTTTCTTTATTTCCCGAACCAAAAGAATTTGCGGTACCCACATAAATTAAACGTTGAACATTACTTTGTTGACAGGCAGAAATCACATTGTCTGTTCCAGAAATGTTGACTTCATTCACCATCTTTTGGCGCGCAGGAAACATACTGGTATTTGCTGCACAATGGATTACAATATCCATTCCTTGTATCGCTGCCAAAACACTTTTAGCATCCAACAAGTTCCCAGAACACTTGGTAATCTGTAAGTTCAAAAGAGTGGGAGAAGACTTGCCAGCCTCAATGAATGCTGTTACTTGATAATTGCGATTGAGTAATTCGCGAATTAAATTATTTCCCAAAAGCCCATCAGAACCTGTCACTAAAACTTTCATTGTTTTTTTTTCAAAACTATTGATAATAAGACGAATAGTTTAATTGATTTCCGCATGCCTCAAAAAACACTTGCGCAAATCGCAACTATTATAGTTTATGGATGGCGTTTAGAAGCAGCACTTAAAAAGTCAAATTTTTATTCTAACTTGATATCTAGGTAGGATTTCCAACTTATTTATTGACGAAATTGTATTATTCGCTAAATAACAATACGTTAGAGAAGATTCCAAACCGTTTCCCAGCTTCCTAGTTTCCGAATTCATCCGTAGATTTTTGGAAGATTTTTTTGCAGTATATTTGTCAAGGTAATTTGCATAGTGCACATGTCAGTGTGTAAACCCCGCAAGGTAAAATTAGAATTAACAGTAGAATGATTATTGGTATTTGTGGAGGGAGCGGTTCTGGTAAAACAACTTTATTGAAACGTATCTCAAATGAATTGAAACATTTAAATCCTTCGATTTTTTCGATGGATAATTACTATTTACCCATTGAAAAACAGCAATTGGATCAAAATGGGCAATATAATTTTGACCTACCAACAGCATTGGATAGAAATAAATTGTTTTCGGATTTAGAGAAATTGAAAAAGGGGGAAACAATCGAAGTAAAGGAATACCATTTTAATGCGCCACCCGATAAAAACACGCTGATTACAATTCATCCTTCGAATATTATTATTGTAGAAGGTCTTTTTTTATTTTACTACGATGAAGTACGAAAATTGAT
>JBEDAD010000136.1:0-3220 GCA_041177985.1 Bacteroidota bacterium
AGCCAAACCGCCCAATTTCTTGAAGTAGAGAATTTGTCGCCCTCCAAATTCAAAAATTCGTAGGCTGGAACATTATCCGGTAAAATTAAATCGCCATGGTCTTTCAACAAAATCGGGAAAATCACCGCATGGAATACGATGTTGTCTTTTCCAATAAAATGGATCAATTTTCGATCGCCTTTCCAATAGTCTTCCCAGTTTTTATTGTTGTCTAACGCCCATTGTTTCGTGGCTGAAATGTAACCAATTGGCGCATCCAACCAAACGTACAACACTTTTCCATCGGCATTTGGCAAGGGAACTTTTACGCCCCAATCTAAATCTCTGGTCATTGCGCGCGAATGCAAACCACCATCAATCCAGGACATGCATTGTCCGATAACCTGATTTCTCCATGGTTTTGGATCGTGTTGTTGAACGCCATCGAGCTTCCCTTCTTTGATCCATTCCCGCAACCATTCTTCGTGGTTCGCCATTGGTAAATACCAGTGAGATGTGGTTTTTAAAACAGGCGTTTTTCCACTTAAAGTAGAAGTTGGATGAATTAATTCTGTTGGACTCAAATCCGAACCGCATTTTTCACATTGATCGCCATACGCTCCAGGATTATGGCACTTTGGACATTCTCCCGTAATGTAGCGATCTGCTAAAAACTGCTGGTATTCTTCGTCGTAATATTGTTCGGATGTTTCTTCTGTAAATTTTCCTTTTTCGTATAATTTCAAGAAAAAATCCTGGGATGTTTTGTGGTGAATTTCAGCAGAAGTGCGGTGAAAGATATCGAATGAAATATTGAAATCCTGAAATGCTTTTCCGATTATGCCATTGTATTTATCTACAATTTCTTGTGGTGTAATGCCTTCTTTTTTTGCTCGAAGTGTAATCGCAGCGCCATGTTCATCGCTACCGCAAATAAAAGCCACATCGTGGTGATTCATGCGCAAGAAACGCACAAATATGTCAGCTGGAAGGTAAACTCCGGCAACGTGTCCGAGATGAAGTGGGCCATTTGCATACGGTAATGCAGCGGTAACAGTATATTTTGCTTTCGACATGTTCAATTTCTAATGAAAGTTCAAAGATACAAGTTAGAACCAATAAGCGTAAAGAAGATGCAAGAAATTCTAGGTTTGGTGTTTAAATACGACAATCCAATTGCAATTCCTTTTCTACAAAACGAATGTCAAACGTTTCTAATTCATCTAAAATCGGGTTATACACTTCGGGTTGAATTGGCAACGTAACTCCTTTAAGCGCAATTTCTCCGTTCAAAAGCATTTTGGTAGCTATTGCAACGGGCAAACCAACAGTATTTGCCATCGACGTGTAGGTTTGATTTTCCCCAATATTAACCATGGAAGACGTAATGGAATAATTTTGTTCTTCGAATTCGTACTCAAATTCGTGGTACATTACAAGCATGTCTTTATCTTGTGGATCCAGCACGAGTTTGTCAACTAATATTTTTTCTAATAATTGCGCAGGAGATGCGTCCGAAATTCCAAGCGGTGTAGTTCCTTCAAAAACGCCAAGCCATTCAAAACGTTCGCATAATTCCAATCGGTCAACGCGCAAAAAATCTTTGAATTTATCTTCTACGGTGCGCAAATAGCGGTATGGTAAAAATGCATTTAAAAAGGAACGCGCAGTTAAATGTTCGGAATTTTCCATTTTGTAGGAATCATCTGTCATGCCTAATTCTATGAAAATATTCCAAGCTTGGCAAAATCCTGGTCTTCGCAAGGTGCCTCTAAAAATGGTTTGGATAGATTCTAGTCCATACGTTTTTCTATACGACAAAGAATCACGGTTTGCGTACCCATCAAATTCGCCATACCCTTCGATTTCCATTCGGAATAAACGACCAAAAAGCCTATTGTACGGAATATATTTGTATTCGTTATGATCTAGAAAACTAGACGCTCCACCTTGTCCGGCAAGCACCACGTTGCGCGGGTTCCACGTAAATTTGTAATTCCACGGATTATTGTCGCTTTCCGGAGCAATTAATCCGCCACAAAACGATTTGAAAGAAGTTACCATCCCACCTTTTTGCTCAATGGCGTGGATAATTTTCATGGCACTCATGTGGTCAATTCCTGGATCCACACCGATTTCGTTTAAAATAAGTATTCCGGCAGCTTTGGCTTGTTCATCCAAATTTTTCATTTCTGCTGAAATGTATGAAGGCGTAATCAAGTTAGTGCGCAGCGCAATACAATCTTTTGCTACTTCGAAATGAAAACGAGCAGGTAGCATTGAAATCACAACATCCGCTTTTTCAATTTCCGGCTTTCTCTCGTCCGAATTTAATGCGTTAAACGAAAGTGCGGTGCCATTTTCATGCTTGTTCAATTTTCGCTGTACCATAGCGATATCTTGGTCAACAACACGAATTTTCCAATTGAACAAGCTCGATTTATCTAGCAAATAACGAATCAGTGACGAAGCAGACAATCCTGCACCAAGTATTAGTATTGTTTTCATATCCTTAAACATCCAATTGTAAAACAAAAGTAACGAATGCAAACCAATAGCAATCTGTTAAAATAAAATTAAATCATACGGAATTTTGTTAAGGATTGAACAAGATGCTGTTGCCTTGTATCGTTGAAAAGAAAAAAATCAAGCGATTTAGCAGTACTTTTTTGCTTGAAAAAAGCGAATGGTCTAAAAATCACAGTAATTTTTTTCTACTTTTACCTTCAAAATTCGAAAACAATGGGAAGAGCGTTTGAATACCGCAGAGCATCAAAGGAAAAACGTTGGGATAAAATGTCAAAATTATTTCCCAAGCTGGGGAAAGCGATCACAATGGCTGCAAAAGAAGGTGGCGATGATCCTTCTATGAATGGTAAGTTGCGGACAGCAATTCAAAATGCAAAGTCTGAAAACATGCCAAAAGACAATATCGATGCGGCAATCAAACGTGCAACGCAAAAAGACATCGCTTCTTTTGCGGAGATAATTTATGAAGGAAAAGGCCCGCATGGCGTTTTAGTGGTGGTGGAATGCGCTACCGACAATCCAACTCGGACGGTGGCAAACGTAAAATCCTATTTCAATAAAGCTGGTGGCGCAGTTGTTCCGAATGGCTCCTTGGATTTTATGTTCAACCGCAAATCCGTTTTTGAATTGAATAAATCAGATCAATTTGACCCGGAAGAATTGGAGTTGGAGCTAATTGATGCTGGATGCGAAGAAATTGAAGTCGTTGACG
>JBEDAD010000137.1:0-6558 GCA_041177985.1 Bacteroidota bacterium
AACGAGACATGCAACTTTTTCCTTCTAAATTTCAAGATTTGGGAGCTGTTGATGTATCGGTTAAAAAATCGAATCCTGGACGAGACATTGTCTTGAATGTTGTTAAAATCAGAGATAAAATTAATCCTTGGAACTATGCGCATTCCGTTGAAGGGTATAGCAAAGCGTCTGAAAAATTAAGTCCAAAAGAAGGAGAAAAAAAGGAAAAACAAAAGAAAGAAGAAGAAATTCCTAACGATGAAATCGAAGATCCTTTTGCCGCAGAGCGAAAAAAACAAACAGATCTTGCCAATAACATGAATTTGGTAGAAGTGCAATTTACCCGAAATTATTCGCCTCCAAATAAAGTTAAAGAAATTCGAAATGCCTACGAAAAAAGAGGTTCAGATCAAAATTTGTATTACACAACGACCGTAAAGTCCAATTTCAACTTTTTCGAAAATCTACTTTATCTCGATGATCTGCACCAATCCCCAATCAGCTCGCCCATATCCGGACCTGGAATTTTGTCCTACAAATACAGATTAGAAGAACAATACGAGGAAAATGGGCGGAAGATTAATCGCATTAAAATAATTCCAAGATCTACATCTACCACAACATTAGAAGGATATATTTGGATAATTGATTCCGTTTGGTTAATCCAAAAACTGGAACTTACGCTAAACAAGGGAAATCTATTGGTTTACGATTATTTCAAGATTAGTCAAACCTTTAGCCAACCTGGAGATTCTATATGTGTTTTAGTAAAACAAGAACTGGAATACGGCATAAAATATAAAGACCAAACTACAAAAGGAAAAACGAGTACCGATTTTTCCAATTATAATTTTAATCCAAAATTTAGTTCTAACTTTTTCGGAAATGAATTAGCCGTTACGGAAAAAGAAGCCTATGAGAAAGATTCCAGTTATTGGGGAAAAAGCAGAACAATAGTGTTAACGGAGGAAGAAAAAAAGTTTATCCTTGCAAAAGACAGCATTCGAGATTATTATAACCGCAAAGAATACATTGATTCCGTAGATCAAATCTTCAATAAAATTACAGCATTGAAAGTCCTTTGGTTTGGTGTTGATCACCGCAACAGAGACAAAAGAACCCAATGGACAATTAGTTCATTGGCGGCAACTTTGCGCCCAGTTTATATCGCTGGACCTCGATTTGCGCCAAGTTTTTATTACTTCAAAAAGTGGGCGGATGAACGTACTTTAGATTCTTATACGGAAACGTCAATTGGCGTTATGAATAATGACCTAAAAGGCAGAACGTGGCTTCGCTATCGGTATAATCCATTTCATTTCGGAACTGCAAAACTATCGTTTTCACACGATTTTGACGCTATACGAAGTTACGATGCCATTACACAAATTTACAAACGCGAAAATTTTATTGAAACGACAAGTGGCTCTATTGGAAACGATTACGAGTTATTTAATGGATTCTATGCAGATGTAAATTTCGAATTCTCCGAAAGAAGAAGTTTGAAAGGTTATAAATTTCTAACCATTTTGGATGAAGCACTACCTAACAACGATCCTTCAGAATTCAATACTTACCAAGCCGCAGTAGCTGAAATTACACTTTCGTATACTCCCAAACAAAAATACATGCGGGAACCCAACAGAAAAGTGCTTTTAGGTTCGCGTTACCCAACTTTTTATGCAACCTATGAACGCGGAATACCAAAACTATTTGGAAGTGATATTGACCATGAATACCTCCGAATCGGGGTAATGCAAACGTTTAAAATTGGAACTTTGGGAACTTCCTCCTACCACATAACTTCAGGGAAATTTCTCAGCTCTAAAAACTTGCAAATAGCTGACTTTAAGTTTCAAAGAAGAAGCGATCCAATTTGGTTTTCAAACCCACTTTACTCGTTTCAAGGATTGGATTCCTCCTTGCCATCGAAAGATATCTTTTACGAAGGGCATTTTGTTCACCACGACAACGGAGCAATCATCAATAAATTACCTTTCATGAAAAAAACTGGAATTGGTTTAGTTATGGGAGTTGGCGCGTTATATGTGCGAGAATTCAATTGGCAACATTACGAGCTTATCGGCGGTATTGAACGAAATTTTAAATTTTCTAAGCGTCGCTTGAGAATTGGTGTTTATGGAATACTATCCGACGGAAATAAAATTTCACCAACAGCAGATTGGAAAGTTTCCTTCGCAATTATGGATGATCGAAACATGAAATGGAATTTTTAAACTAGATTCTATTTTCAAAGCTGTAAAATTTATCGTTTCACTTTTCTTATATTTGCTCCAAAATCGAATTTGTATGTACGGAAAGATGAAAGAATACCTTCAAGCAGAAATTAATGCCATTCAAGAAGGAGGAATTTATAAAAGAGAACGCATTATTGTTTCTCCTCAAGGTGCAAATGTGACAATTAATACTGGCGAAAAAGTCGTTATTATGTGCGCAAATAATTACCTTGGACTTTCATCGCATCCTGCTGTTATTCAAGCTGCGAAAGACACGTTGGATACACACGGTTTTGGTATGTCTTCCGTTCGATTTATCTGTGGAACACAGGATATTCATAAAGAATTGGAAAGAAAAATAGCAGACTTTTACGGAACAGAAGATACAATTCTTTATGCTGCAGCATTTGATGCAAACGGAGGAGTTTTTGAGCCATTGTTTGGTGAAGAAGACGCAATTATTTCAGACGAATTAAACCATGCTTCTATCATTGATGGTGTTCGTTTGTGCAAGGCGAATCGCTACAGATATAAGCATTCTGACATGGCGGATTTGGAGCAGCAATTGATCAAAGCGCAAGAACAACGGTTTAGAATAATTGTAACGGACGGTGTTTTCTCGATGGATGGTGACATTGCAAAAATGGATGAAATTTGCGCATTAGCGGAAAAATACGATGCAC
This sequence comes from Bacteroidota bacterium, assembly GCA_041177985.1. Lineage (GTDB taxonomy): Bacteria > Bacteroidota > Bacteroidia > Flavobacteriales_D > Crocinitomicaceae > M0103. The sequence continues at coordinate 2,900 of JBEDAD010000137.1, forward strand.
TTGTAATGAGCGACGAGTGCCATTCCGCAGGTTTTATTGGTAAAACTGGTCGTGGCGTTCCAGAATACTGCGGTGTTTCAGGAAAAGTCGATATTATAACTGGAACACTTGGAAAAGCACTTGGTGGCGCGATGGGCGGCTACACAACTGGAAAAAAAGAAATTATTGAACTGTTGCGCCAACGTTCTCGTCCTTATTTATTTTCAAATTCACTTGCACCAGCTATCGTTGGAGCATCAAATAAAGTTTTCGATATACTTAGCTCCACGACAGAATTACGAGATATATTAGAAGAAAATACCAAATACTTTAAAGATCGAATCCTAGCTGCTGGCTTTGATATTAAACCAGGGAATTCACCAATCGTTCCAATTATGCTTTACGATGCTGCACTTTCTCAAAAATTTGCAGATGCATTACTAGAAGAAGGTGTTTATGCAATTGGATTCTTCTTCCCCGTTGTTGCCAAAGGACAAGCGCGCATCAGAACACAGATTTCAGCAGCGCATAGCATAGAAGATTTAGACAAAGCAATTGCGGCGTTTATTAAGGTTGGAAAAGCGCTTGGTGTAATTTCTTAAATTTTAAACAACAGGATTTTTTAACTGATTTATTGCAAAAGGAATCTCTATCTTTACACATGTCTGAGAAGAAACGACATTTTATTTTATCCTTATTTTTGATGCTTTTTTTATGGCAAATAGGATTTCTATGTGGTGGATTTTTACTTCAAAATCAAGAGGTTAATGCGCAAACCAGTTTTTTTATTGATGGAATTGAAGAAGATGAAAATATACAGCTTTCGCAGTTTACGGAAGGCTTTTCAGATGCAGATTCTCAAGAATTAATGGAGGAAGAGCTAGAATTGAAATGTAACCAACATTTTAAATTCCAGACAAAAAACCTTTTACCAAAAAAACGGGTTGAACTTTTTTCACCCTCCACGCATTTCCAAAATCCCTTTTCACCTCCTGAAGGAGTACTTTTTATTTTGATTTAAAAAATAGAATTACTCACTTACAGCTTATATTTAATGAAAAAATTATTCTCCAACTGGCGGTCGGATTTTCCGGCTAGTCTTGTTGTTTTTTTAGTGGCTTTGCCATTATGTCTTGGCGTGGGTTTGGCCTCCACAAATACCGAAGGAATCCATGGAATGCCTAATATTTTTTCCGGCATTATCGCAGGAGTTATTGGAGGTGTTGTCGTTGGAATCTTTAGTAAAAGCAGGATTGGCGTTTCAGGACCCGCAGCCGGACTAATTACTATCGTAATCGCATCCATCACCACATTGGGTAGTTTCGAAGGTTTTTTAGTTGCAATCGTTTTATCCGGAATTATTCAGGTAATTGCTGGATTTCTAGGGATGGGAGTTTTAGCAAATTACTTCCCGTCTTCCGTAATCAAAGGTATGTTGGCCGCGATTGGTTTAACGCTAATTTTGAAAGAAATTCCTCATGCGATGGGTTATGACGCCGATTTCTTTGGAGATGAAGCTTTCTTTCAGCCCGACGGACACAATACATTTTCAGAAATCTTATATGCATTAAACGCATTGCATCCCGGTTCCATTCTTATAGCGTTGGTTTCCTTAGCAATTTTAATACTATTTGACACCAATAGAATGAAAAAAATCGCACTTTTTAAGATTCTCCCAGGTGCATTGTTTGTAGTTGCGATTGGAATTTTACTAAACTATCTTTTTTCTAATTTTGGAAAGAATTTTGCAATTACCGAAAAACACCTTGTGGAACTCCCTGTTGCCAAATCTTTCGAAGATGTCCTATCCTTTTTCTCCTTTCCAGATTTTTCTTTTTTAAGCAACCCAAATGTTTACATTATAGCGTTAACAATTGCATTTGTTGGTAGTTTAGAAACTTTATTGAGTGTTGAAGCAACAGATAAACTTGATCCTGAAAAACACCAAACACCTACCAATCGTGAACTAAAGGCACAAGGAATAGGAAATATTGTTTCTGGATTACTCGGTGGTTTGCCGGTAACTCAAGTTATTGTAAGAAGTTCTGCAAATATTAATGCAGGGGCAAAATCAAAAATCTCTACTATTTTACATGGTTTTCTATTATTAATAACGATTCTTTTTATTCCAAAACTACTGAACAGTATCCCACTGGCTTCCTTGGCTGCAATTTTGATTATGGTTGGATACAAACTTTCAAAAATTCAATTATACAAACAGCTTTACACGCTCGGTTTTGAACAATTTATTCCGTTCATCGCAACTATAATCGGTGTGTTATTTACGGATCTTCTAAGAGGTATTGGAATTGGTATGGCGATTTCTGTATTCTATATCCTGCGCAAAAACTTTCGAAATAATTTTTCCCAAGAGACAAAAGATAGCGACGGTAAGAACGAAGTTACTATTCATCTTTCTGAGGAAGTTACTTTTTTAAACAAAGGAGGTATTCAAAAAACATTGAATCAAATACCCAAAAACGCATTGCTTACGATAAACGGAACGCGCTGTAAAGAAATAGATTATGATGTTTTAGAAATCATTCAGAACTTTAAATTATTTACAGCCAAAGAAAAAAACATAGAATTAAAGACCATTAATATCCCTGATCTTTCAATTCAAAATATTTAAAAAAATTAACTCATGGAAACATATTACAAGCAATTAATTGAAAACAATAAAGAATGGGTAGCAAAACAATTAGACAAAGACCCACAATTTTTTACAAAATTATCCAAAGGTCAAGAGCCGCCTCTTTTGTGGATCGGTTGCTCCGATAGTCGCGTTCCAGCGAATGAAATAATTGGAGCTCCTCCAGGAGAAGTATTCGTGCACAGAAACATCGCAAACATGGTTATACATACCGATATGAGCATGCTGAGTGTGTTGGATTATGCGATTAATGTTTTGCGTGTAAAACATGTAATTGTCTGCGGACATTACGGATGTGGAGGTGTTCAAGCCGCTCTCACTAATAAACATTTTGGGCTGATTGACAATTGGATTAGACACATCAAAGATGTTTACCGTTTTCACCACAACGAATTGAATAAAATTACCGATGAGAAGGAAAAGTTTGACCGCTTCGTAGAATTAAATGTTAAAGAACAAGTTTTGGATTTAGCCAAAACATCCATTCTTCAAAATGCTTGGGAAACAGGCCAGCAAGTACATCTTCACGGATGGGTTTACGATATAAAAGATGGATTTGTGAAAGATTTAGATGTTACAATTAAAGATAATAATTCATTATCTGAAGTTTATCAACTAGATTTATAAGCTTAAATAAAAAGCTAAATTTAATGGTACAACTATCTCAATTAGTAGAAAGCCTGGAAAATTCTTTCAGGCTTTCTGCTTCTGAATCCAATAGTAATGGCATGTCAAAATACATGAAGGGTCATTTTTCATTTTTCGGTATAAAAGCAGAAAAAAGAAAGGAAATTCAGCGTTCTTGGCTAAAACAAATCCCTAAAGAAAGTCCTTCTGAATTTCGTTGGGAGTTACTAAAAGAATTGTTTAATAAGGACGAACGCGAATTCCAATATGTCGCAATTGACTGGCTGAACACTTGGGATAAAAAAGAAATTTCTGCATCCGACAGTGAAGGAATAAAATGGCTAATTACCAATAAATCGTGGTGGGACTCTGTCGATTCTATTGCTTCGAATTTTTTGGG
>JBEDAD010000138.1:0-7533 GCA_041177985.1 Bacteroidota bacterium
CAACTCCCAATTTGGCAAATTCTTGTTGTAAGACTTCTCCTCGATTGGATTCTTTTGATGCCAATCTGTGAACACCTGAAATGCGTGAAACACCTTTGATAAAAGCGGCAAAAACAACCAACGCTGGAAATAAATCTGGGCAATCTGTGGCGTCAAATTCAAAAGCTCGTTTATCTTTCCCTGAAATTGTAATCCCATTCGAATCTTTCAAAACAGAACAACCTGCAGAAACAAAAGCCTGTAAAATTGCTTTGTCCGCCTGTAAACTACTCATGGACAAGCCTTTCGATTTTATTTCCGCCCCAAGTGCCGATGCCACCAACCAAAACGACGCAGCACTCCAATCGCTTTCAATAGTATAATCTGTTGCTTTATACACTTGATTTCCTGGAATTAAAAATGTATTATTTTCTTTTCGTTCAATGTTAATTCCAAAAACAGAAAGGGTATTCAATGTCATATTGAGGTAGGGCGTACTTTTTAAATTTGCTACGCTTAAAGTTGTTTCCCCATCAATTAAAGGCAATGCCATGAACAAACCGGAAATGTATTGGGAACTTTGAGAACCGTCCACAACAAGTGAAGTAGAACGCATTGGTCCTTTAACAATAAAGGGCAAAAATCCAGAATTTGATTCAAAACCGACATTTAATTTGGGGAATTCCTCGGTAAAAAACCGCATTTCGCGCTGCACTAAACTTCCTTCGCCAACCAAGGTGTAATCACCATTGTGAGCGGCACAAATACTTGTCAATAAGCGAACACACAAACCACTTTCGCCCGCATTTAAAGTTAATTTGGATGGAAAATCTTCCGTTCCAGAAATTTCTATTGTTGTTGTGTCAATATTCGTAACCTTTGCGCCGAACTGCTGAATTGCGTTCAACATTTTTAGTTCATCGTTACTTCTTCCGCTAAAAAATATAAGTGATTTTCCTGCAGCTAGACCAGCGCACAAAAACGCGCGTTGGGAGTCACTTTTGGATGGTGGAATCTGAATAATTCCTGTTCTTTTTGCTGGTTGAATATGCTGAATCATTTTCTTGAGGCCGAATTATTCATTTTTGGGATTCATCACTTTTGTCTGGTGGCGAATAGATTCTTGGTGGATTGCATCCATTATTTTCCGGACAAATTGCTGCGTTAATTCGTAATCTTCGCTTGAAATAAGTCTTTTAGAAATCACTTTTTCCCAATGCTCCTGTTGTAAAATAGTGATTTTTTGTTCCCGTTTGAAATTCCCGACTTCCTCACTTATTTTCATTCTAGCAGAAAGAATATCGAATAAGCGATCGTCCAAAATACCAATTTTTTCACGCATTTCTAGTAATTTTTCACCATGACTTGAAGCGATTGAGGGAGATCTCAAAATCAATTCGCCCATTAACTCACTTAAAACCAACGGTGTAATTTGCTGGAAAGAATCTGACCAAGCATTATCTGGATCTGGGTGCGTTTCAATCATCAAACCATCAAAATTTAAATCCATCGCTTTCTGCGCAACTTCCGCCAGCAAATCTCTTCTACCAGAAATATGACTCGGATCGCAGATTAGCGGAATATGTGGCAACCTTTCTTTCAAGGCAATTGGAATTTCCCAGCTTGGCACATTGCGGTACTTTGGGTGCTTATAAAACGAAAAACCTCTGTGAATTGCCACTAAATCTGTCAAACCAGCTTGCTCCAAACGTTCAAACGCACCTAACCACAATTCCAAATCGGGATTAACAGGATTCTTAACCATTACGGGAATAGCAACACCTTTTAAAACATCTGCAATTTCTTGCACAGCAAATGGATTAACTGTTGTTCGCGCGCCAATCCAAAGCACATCCACTCCAGCTTTAAGCGCAGCTTCCACATGCTGACGGTTTGCGATTTCAACCGATGTTGGCAAACCTGCGGATTTTCCGGCAGCAACAAACCAAGGTAAAGCTTCTTGTCCTACCCCTTCAAATGAATTTGGCCGCGTCCGTGGTTTCCAAATTCCAGCGCGCAATAAGTTTGCAGAAGTATGTTTTGCAATTTGCTGCACCACTTCGTTAACTTGCTCTTCCGTTTCTGCACTGCAGGGTCCCGCAATCAAAAATGGACGATCTATATCTTTTATTGCTTTTTTTAAATCCAAAATAAACGCTTTAGTGAATTAACACTTCATAAAAGTACATTGTTCTGAACTTCTTTCCTTATTTATTGTGTAAAAAGGATTATTTCTGAACTTTAAACACTAAACACATCCTGATTTTTCAAAAAAGCACTTCTACAAATTGTAAAAATGACTTAACAAGTCAAATAGTTTACCAAGTTCAACTAACGAACTCATATATTTCACTAAATTTAAACTCGTTTTTAATAGTAAACTAATTAACAAGAAATGCTCAACAAGGCGATTCTACTAGCAGCCAGTTTTTATATCGTTTTAATATTTACACCCAATGTAAATGCTCAAACAGATCATTGGGAAACGGTTGTCTACGATAACAGCGTCTGGAAATATATTGTTCCAAATGCTAGCACATCACAAAACTGGATACAACCATCCTTTAATGCAGATGCTTGGAGCTCTGGACAAGGAGGATTTGGATTTGGAGATGGCGACGATAACACTTCAATTCCATCTAATTCAATTTCTGTTTACCATAGAATATCCTTCACTATTTTAGATGTTTCGCAAATAACCAGAGCAATATTAAATATGGATTTTGACGATGGTTTCGTTGCCTATTTGAATGGTGTTGAGATTGCACGAAATGGTATTGTTTCTAACGGGCAACCAACCTATAACCAAACAGCATCCTCATCGCATGAAGCAGCGCTTTACCAAGGAAATTATCCGGAGCAATTTGAATTTTCACAAAGCCAATTTTCTGGGATTTTACTCAATGGAAGTAATGTTCTTTGCATTGAAACGCATAATCAAACTATTTTTTCTTCTGATCTATCTTCAAGAGCGTTTTTTAGCGTTGGAATAGCGAATTCATCCTTTAATTATGGCGCAACACCATCTTGGTTTGTTCCGCCTATTGAATTTACAACATCGAATTTACCTATTGTACTTCTAAATACGGAAGGAGTAGCAATTCCAGATGAACCAAAAATCGATGGAACAATGGGTATAATTGACAATGGTCCTGGAATAGTGAATAATGTAAACGATTCTTTTAATGCGTTTTACGGCCAAATTGCAATTGAAAGACGCGGTTCCTCCTCCAATTCTTTTCCAATGAAATCATATGGAATAGAGACACGCGGACCGAACCCTTCTCTCAATTATAATGCTTCCATATTTGATTGGCCAGCGGATAATGATTGGATTTTATATGCTCCTTACACGGATAAAACACTGATTAGAAATGTTCTGACATTCGAAATCGGGACACAAATGGGACATTACGCTCCAAGAACAAAATTATGTGAAGTAGTGCTGAATGGAGAATACATCGGAGTTTATGTTTTTATGGAACGAATAAAACAAAATCCAGGAAGAGTAAATGTGGATGAATTATTGCCAAGTGATCTTACGGATAATGAATTGACTGGCGGCTATATCGTGAAAATTGACAAAACGACAGCCGGTGGAATAATCGCTTGGGATTCTCCTTTTGCAAGCGCTAATCCGGGAAATAGTACGATTTCTTACCAACTGCATGATCCAGAAATCACGGAAATGCAACCGACTCAAATACAATACATCGAAGACTTCATAACGGATTGGGAAACTGCTTTGGCTGGGCCTAATTTCGCAAACCCTATTTCCGGGTACAAAGCCTATATCGACGAGCAATCTTTTATCGATTTTATGCTGGTAAATGAAATTTCCAAAAATGTAGATGGCTATAGAATCTCTACCTTTTTGCACAAAAACCGTTTGAGTGAAGGCGGAAAATTAGTTGCCGGTCCATTATGGGATTTCAACTTGGGATGGGGAAACGCAAATTACTGTCAAGGAGGACAGACAACAGGCTGGGAGATCAATTTCAACACTATTTGCGGCGGTGGTTTAGATAATCCGTTTTGGTGGAATCGCCTTTTGGAAGATCCGAATTATGCAAATGCGGTAAAATGTCGGTGGTTAACACTGCGTGAAACTATTCTGAGCGATGCCGTTCTAACCAATTACATTGATAGTTTAGCTGCTGTATTAACTGTTCCTGCAAGTCGAAACTATACCAAATGGCCTATTTTAGGAACTTACGTTTGGCCAAATAATTTTGTTGGAAACACCTACCAGGAAGAGATTGGTTACCTTAAAAGTTGGATGCAAAGTCGTTTAATTTGGATGGATCAAAACATGTTTGGAACGTGCGACAATCTCAACTTGGAGGAAAATCAAAAAACAGCTTCCATCGTTTTTCCGAATCCAAGTGATGGGAAAATCACCATCCGCCCTGCAATGCTCCTTGAAAATGTAACACTCAAATTATATACGGTTGAAGGGATTTTGCAGTACGAACAAAAATTTGATCAACTGAAAGAGGAAAATTTGGATTTTAGTTCCCTTTCAAAAGGATATTATTTACTTACCATTAATCAAATCGACGGCATTTATCAAACCATTAAAATTATACTAAGATGAAATCAATTTTAAAAAAAGTACTGTTTGGAATCGCAATTGTTGCCTTATTTAACCAATGTAAAAAAGTAGAAGGACCAGGTGGAACATCTGCAATTCGTGGCGCATTGGTCGGTGTAAATTTCACGAGTGGAGAATCGGAAATTATTGAAATCACAGTAAAAAGTGGCAGCGATGTAGAACATGGTGATTATTGGCTTTTCAATAGTCCAACTGGAGGAAACCTATACTACGTTTGGTATAAAAACCAAAACTGGATAAGCAATGGCAATCCATTTTTACAGGGAAGAACGGGGATATCCGTTGATTTTAATTACAGCGATTCCAACACGGAAATTGCCAATAAAACGGCAGAAGCAATTTCACTTGCGTTACAAGGAGAATATACCATGAGTTTAAACCAGGATATTATTTCACTTATAAGTACATCGCACAGCGCAATTACGGATGCGGATAATGGAACAACTAACTTCAATGTAGATATTTCCAATCAAGGGAAACCGGATGTAACTGGCACAGAAACAGCAATTGCAGACGAGCGTGTTTTCTTAATTTATGGCGAAGGAACAAGCTTTAACGAAACTGTTCGTACTGGAGCAAATGGCATTTTCACGTTTGAAGGACTTCAAGTTGGCACGTACAAAGTTTATGCGTTAACTGAAAACCAGGTTACCGGAGAAAAAACGCCAGTTTATTTATCCGTTGAAATTTCTAAAAATGGCACAATTACAGAAATAGGTCAATTAACCATCAGTCATTAATGAAAATCTATATAACTCTGCTGATTTTCTTTTTTCAGTATTTCGTTTCTTTTTCGCAATCGTCACAATTGTATAATCGGACAGCAATTGAAGGAGAATTGGATTGCACAAAAAAACTGAACGTGTTGTTCGGACTTCAATCCCGTTGGAACTTAAGCACAACTAGTTTCGATAAATTGCTGTTTAAAATTGAACCAAGTTATTCAATCAATAAATCGATTGAAATTAATGCAGCGTATCGAAATAGCGCATGGAAAAATTCCAACTTTTTATTGGATGGAAAGAGAACAACATTTGCTCATCGGTTCTCGTTTGGTTTGCGCTTAAACTCCTCCAAGTTTAAAAAAATGGACGCTTATTTTAGATTGGTTTACCTGTCGAGAATTCAATTTGAAGAATTTAAATTTAAACGCGATCAATGGTATTGGCGCAACCGAATTACCGTAAAAGCAAAAATTAAAAACAATCTCATAAAGCCCTATTTTAGCATTGAATCGTTGTATAGAAAAAATCAATTTCACTACTTAATGGACACTGAATTCGTCACGGAAGGAATGGTAAACGAAATTCGGTATATGTTAGGAACGGAATTGAATTTAAACAAGAGAAATACGATGGATGTTGGTTTGATGTTACGAGACTACCAAACAAATAAAGCGACTAATTTTGTGCTAAACATTACGTACAGGCATGATTTTACGCAAACTAAAAAGCGTAAAAATTAGAAAACTACTTTTGCGTGCTGACGAAATCCTTCAAATAAAAAGGTTCGAAATAGGCAACATCTTCTCGTTGGTTCGACAAGAATTTTTTATATGCAGTTTCTATTTGACCTATTGCCGAAGCATGAATGGAAGCATCAAACAAACACTTGCGACTTTCCCAAATCGAACTTAATTTTTCGGCACCATCACCAAAATAGACGAATGGTTCAAATTCAGCGTAGGAATTTTCATCTATAATATCTGCAGAAATTGGTTTTAGCAAAGTCAAATCACTGGAATAAATCCCGCAATATACTTCCATTCTTCTCGCATCAATCAGCGGACACAAGGTTTGTTCCGGATATTTTTTCTGAGCAATTTTTGCCATCGAAACTAACGCATCGACAGAAATTAAGGGAATATCCAACGCGAAACATAGACCTTTAGCGGTAGAAACTCCAATGCGCAGTCCAGTATAGGATCCAGGACCTGAAGCAACCGAAACGCCATTTAGATTCCGTAAGGTAATTCCTGCTTCCCTTATGACTTCTTGAATGAAAATTGTGAGTTTTTCACTGTGTGAATATTCTTGAGTCGACTCTTCACGCAATGCAATAAGTTCACCATTGCAGGATAAAGCAACTGAGCAAACTTTCGTTGCAGATTCCAAATGTAAGAGGTAAGTCATGGCAGAATATCCAATTTAAAGCCAATTCCGTGGATATTGGCAATTTGAATTCGCGAATCTTCTTTAAGGTACTTGCGCAATTTTGTTATGAAAACATCCAAACTGCGCCCTACAAAATAATCATCTTGTCCCCAAACTGCATTAAGAACTACATCTCTTGCTACAACCTGGTTGATGAATTTGCACAAAATCTTCAAAATCTGAGCCTCTTTCTTTGTCAATGTTTTTCTAAATTTAGGATGAGCCAAAGTGTAATTTAACGTGTCAAATAAATAATCGCCAAGTTTTATACTTGTTTCTTCGGTTGACTCTTGCACGATATTTACTCTTTTTAAGAGCGCTGCAATTCTAACTTGAAGTTCCTCACTGCTAAATGGTTTCGTCAAATAATCATCTCCACCAGCTTTAAATCCTTCCACTTTATCCTCTGTCATTGATTTTGCCGTCAAGAAGAGAATTGGAATTCCAACGTCTAATTTTCGAATATCTCTCGCAAGCGAAAAACCATCTTTTTTAGGCATCATTACATCAAAAATGCACAAGTGAAATTTCTCCTCATTGAACCGTTTAAAACCCTCCGATCCATCCGCGCACAATGTAACGTGGTAACCATCTGCTTTGAGCTGATCCGAAATAATAAAGCCCAAACTCGTATCGTCTTCGACTAAAAGAATTTTTATTTTCATGTGAAAAAATATAAGCTAAAGATAGAAAAATATTGGATGAGATAAATAATCAAAAAAACAAAAGCCCTGAACGGGAGTCCAGAGCTTTTGTACACTAATCAACCTAACCTACTACTACTGC
>JBEDAD010000139.1:0-2900 GCA_041177985.1 Bacteroidota bacterium
CATTTCGGGAAGGAATTGTCAAAGCGCCAATTTTGTATGGTGCGGATGCCATTCACGGTGTAAATTATACCGTTGGAGGAACGTTATTTCCGCAGGAAATTGGTTTGGCAGCAACGTGGAATCGGGATTTAGCGGAACAATTTGGTAAAGTAACGGCTTATGAACTAAGAGCATCCGGAATTCTGTGGAACTTTTCACCTGTGATGGATCTTGGAAGACAACCTTTATGGTCGCGCTATTTTGAAACCTTAGGCGAAGATCCATATTTGGTTGCAGAAATGGGAAAACGAATTATCGCAGGTTACCAGGGAACTTCCTTAAGTGATAAATACAGCACTTTATCCTGTTTAAAGCATTTTGTTGGCTACAGTTTTCCGCTTTCGGGAAGGGATAGAACGCCAGCGTGGATTCCAGAAAACTACATGCAGGAATTGTTTTTGCCACCATTTAAAGCAACGGTGGACGCGGGCGCATTATCGGTAATGGTGAATAGTGGTGAAGTAAATGGTATTCCGGGACACCAAAACCACTATTTATTAACGGAAATTTTAAAGGAAAAGTGGGGTTTTAAAGGCTTTGCTGTTTCAGATTGGGAAGATTTCATCATGTTGGAAACTGTTCACACAACTGCGGCAAATCAGAAAGCAGCAATTGTTTCAGCAATCAATGCCGGACTGGACATGAGCATGGTTCCAAATTCTCCCCAATACAAAGAATACACACTTTTGCTGAAAGAAGCAGTTGAAGAATCGTCTGTTTCTATGGCGCGATTGGACGATGCTGTTCGAAGAATTCTTCGTGCAAAATACCTTTTGGGCTTGTTCGAAAATCAAACGTATCCTTTGGAGCAATATGGCGATTTTTCCTCTGAAAAATTCAAATCGGTTGCAAAACAAGCTGCCGCTGAATCTGTGACTTTGGTTAAAAACACCAACAATTTATTGCCTTTGAAGAAAGGACAAAAGATTTTGGTTGCGGGTCCAACTTCGGATAATTTAATTTATTTGAATGGCGCTTGGTCGCATACGTGGCAGGGAGTGGACACATCTTATAATACAAAAGGTTGTTCTAGTGTTTTGGAAGCGATTCAACAGGCAAACGGCGCAAAAAATACCTTGTTTTCGAAAGCGGTAAACCTGAATTATGTAGACGGTTGGGAAAGTTGTTCCACTGCGGATATAAAGGATTTTGATAAAAAAGCGTGCAAAAGTGATGTAATTGTCCTTTGTTTGGGCGAATTACCGGCAACAGAAAAACCGGGAGATATTCGATCGTTGGATTTACCGAAAGAACAAATGGAATTAGTAGAACGAGCATTGGCGACAAAAAAACCGATTGTTTTAGTGCTTTTGGAAGGAAGACCTCGCATTATTCACGATGTTGTTGACGCTTCAGCTGCAGTTTTACAAGCTTATTTACCGGGTGATTATGGCGCAGATGCAATTGCTGGGATTCTTTTTGGAGATATTAATCCTTCCGGGAAATTACCGTATTCCTATCCAAAATATTCCGGTGTTATTGAACACTACGATTTGAAAAAGAGTGAAATGCGTTCTGGTAAAACAAATAAGTTCGACGCGTACGATCCGGAATGGGATTTTGGTTTTGGATTAAGCTACAGTACGTTTACCTATTCTGCGATTAGAATGGATAAAACAACTTTTATTGGTAAAGACAGTGTTCTTGTTTCTGTAGATGTAAAAAACACAAGTTCCGTAAAAGGGAAGGAAGTTGTTCAATTGTATGTTACGGATCTTGTTTCCTCCTCCGCAACATGGGGAAAGCGATTGAAGAACTATACAAAAATTGAATTAGCTCCGGGAGAAATGAAAACGGTTAAATTTGTTCTTTCTGAAAAAGATATTATTTTTGTCGGCCCGCAAAACAATTGGATCTCTGAATCTGGGGAATTTGAAATCAACATTGGTAACGAGCGAAAACGGTTTAATTACATAAAATAATACGAAATGTATAAGATAGAAATTAATGATTTTTTTACTTCAGCTTTTTCTGTCGACTGTGTTATTTTTGGTTATTCTGACGGAGAAATCAAAGCGCTTCTCATCCAACGGGGAATGGAACCCTACACGCATTTTTGGGCAATTCCTGGCGATTTAGTCTATCCGAGCGAAGATTTGCCGGATGCTGCACAACGGGTTTTGCATGAACTTACAGGCTTGGAAAATGTAGAAATGCACCAATCTCGTACTTTTGGAAGTCCAAACCGCCATCCGCAAGGAAGGGTTATTACAATTTCGTATTTCGCGTTGATTCGTATTTCAGATTTTGAAATAAAAGCGTCTTCGTGGGCGGAAAAAGCAATGTGGGTTTCGTTGAACGATATTCCAGAACTTGCTTTCGACCATAACCAGATTTTAAGCTCCACGTATGAATTGCTAAAGCAAAAGCTCAGCAATGAACCAATTTGCTTTGAAATGCTGGAGCAGCGATTTACCTTAAACGAGTTTCAGCAGTTGTACGAATATGCATTCGATCAAACTTTGGACAAGGCAAATTTCCGAAAAAAAATAAAGACGCTTCCATTGGTTCCTTCTAACGAATCCCAAAAGAATGTGCGCCACAGGCCAGCCAAATTGTTCTCCTTTGATTACGAAAAGTATTCTAGCGCTGTCAAGGACGATAATTTTCAGTTTAAGTTGTAGTTTTTCCGGCAAACAAATGCACCTTACATCACGGTTTCTCTTTTCGAAATAGTTGTATTATTCGGTATAAAAATACTTTTTCCGTCTATCGGAGCAGGCACATTTTCAATTACTAGATACTTATAGTATTTTATACCATAATTTAGTTTAAATTAGTAGAACTTTAAAAAAAGTAGAACTATGAAAAAAATCATTTCCCTTAGTAGTGCATTATTTTTAACTGTTTGCACAAATCTA
>JBEDAD010000140.1:0-7655 GCA_041177985.1 Bacteroidota bacterium
TCCAAAAAAATCGTTCCGCCATTGGCAACTTCAAAATAACCTTGTCTGCTGCCATGTGCGCCGGTGAAAGATCCTTTTTCGTGTCCAAATAATTCAGAATCTATCGTTCCTTCTGGAATTGCACCACAATTTACAGCAATATATTCTCCATGTTTTCTAGAACTCAGATGGTGAATAACCTGAGGGATTATTTCCTTTCCTGTTCCGCTTTCTCCAGTTACGAGCACGGAAATGTCGGTTGGAGCTACCTGGATTGCAACCTCCAAAGCTCTATTCAGCAGCGGAGCATTGCCAATTATTCCAAATCGTTGTTTTACTTGTTGAAGGTTCATGCTAGTTTTTTTCCACTGGTTTACATACTTCTATCACTTCACCCAATAAGGTTGCTGAGGTACAATCGTTTATTTTCACAAGCACATAATTTCCTTTTTCGAAGTTCCCGATTGGAAACACAACCATCGCATTTCGCCCATTTCGTCCGCACATAAATTCCTGCGATTTTTTGGAAAATCCTTCAATCAGTACTTTGTATATGTTGCCAACTTGCTTTTTGTTATTGATAAGCGAATGGGCGCGCTGTTTTTCAACTATTTCCGATAAACGTTTTCCTTTTATTTCCTCCGGAATATCGTCTGTAAAGCGGCGTTCTGCCAATGTTTTAGGACGTTCCGAATATTTGTACATGTAGGCAAAATCGTATTCTACATAATCCATCAAGGTTAACGTTTCCGCATGTTCTTCGTCTGTTTCTTCGCAAAAACCGGTAATCACATCCGTTGAAATTCCGCAATCGGGTACAATTTTTTTAATGGAATCAATACGATTCATATACCATTCTCTAGAGTATCCGCGGTTCATGCGTTCTAAAACTTTCGAATTCCCAGATTGAACCGGCAAATGAATATTTGAACAAATGTTTTCATATTTCGCCATAACATGCAGTACATCGTCAGTCATGTCTTTTGGATGGGATGTCGAGAATCGAACACGTAAATCTGGAGAAACCAATGCAACCATTTCCATTAATTGAGAAAAATTAGTTGTTGGAATCTCAGCATCTTTTATTTCTCCTTTGCTTGTCAAATTCCAACGGTAACTATCCACATTTTGTCCTAATAGAGTGACTTCACGGTATCCCTTTGCGAAAAGATCTTTGCATTCTTCAAGAATTGTTTTTGGGTCTCTCGATCGTTCACGTCCACGGGTGAAAGGCACCACGCAAAAGGAACACATGTTATCGCATCCGCGCGTGATGGAAACGAAACTGGAAACACCACCAAGATCTAATCGAACCGGTGAAATATCTGCGTAGGTCTCATCGCGCGAGAGCAAAACATTCACTGCTTTTTGTCCCGTTCCAACTTCTTCTACTAAATTCAACAAATCGCGGTACGCATCTGGACCTGCAACTAGGTCTACTAATTTTTCTTCTTCCAGCAGGGATTTTTTTAAACGCTCTGCCATGCAGCCCAAAATTCCTACAATCAATTCGGGCTTATCTTTCTTTTTTTGTTTTAAATCGCCTAACCTTGTTCGAACGCGTGTTTCTGCATTTTCTCGGATGGAACAGGTATTAATTAAAATAACATCGGCCTCGTCCAAATTACGCGTAGTTGCATATCCGCCTTTCGCCATAATGGATGCTACAACTTCGCTATCTGAAAAGTTCATCGCACAGCCATAACTTTCCACATAGAGTTTCTTACTACCTGAATTTGCTGCTGTTTCAATTACAGTTGCTTCTCCTTGCCTGTTTTCGTCAATTACTTTTGTGCTTTCAATATGCATAATGCGTTTTATTCAATTTCAAAAATGTAAACAAAAGTAACCAAAAAAGAGTAGTGTGTCAAAATGGCAGTTTTAAATTTTACCAATTTTTCTTAATTTCTAACACATCTCAATTGGCTCAAATGCAGAATGGAATTGCAATAGATTGTTCTGTGTTTTGATCTATTTTGGTTGAATTAAGGATTAGAAGATTTTTTCATTTGTAAATTGAATTGAAATAAACTTACTTTTGCAACTTAATTTTTTGTTGAAATTACGAAATCAAAAATCAATGGCTAAAAATCTCGTTATAGTTGAGTCACCTGCAAAGGCAAAAACAATCGAAGGATATCTTGGAAAAGACTTTGTTGTGAAATCTAGTTTTGGTCACGTTCGTGATTTAGCAAAAAAAGGACTAGCTATCGATATTGAGCACGACTTTAATCCGCAATACGAAGTTTCCCCAGATAAGAAACAAATTGTTGCAGAATTAAAGAAACTTGCAAAGGAGGCCGAAACGGTATGGCTTGCAACGGACGAGGACCGCGAAGGAGAAGCAATTTCTTGGCACTTGTTCGAAACGTTGAACTTGGAGAAAAAAGATACCAAACGAATCACCTTCAACGAAATTACCAAACCAGCAATTCTGAAAGCGATTGAAAAACCGCGAAAAATTAATAAAGAATTAGTGGATGCGCAGCAAGCTAGACGTGTATTGGATAGAATTGTAGGCTTTGAATTGTCGCCGGTTTTGTGGAAAAAAGTGAGACCAAGTTTGTCTGCCGGACGTGTGCAATCTGTTGCTGTGCGTTTGATCGTAGACAGAGAAAGAGAAATTGACAAACACAATTCAGAGAGTTTTTACCGCGTTAATGCGCTCTTCACAGCAGCTAACGGGAAAATTAAAGCAGAACTATCCAAGCAATTAACATCGGAGCAGCAAGCTGTCGATTTGTTGAATGCGTGTAAAGGTGCAAAATTCACTATTGAAGATGTTCAGCAAAAACCAGCAACCAAAACGCCGTCTGCACCATTCACAACTTCAACATTACAGCAGGAAGCGAGTTTGAAACTTGGATTTTCCGTTTCTAGAACGATGTCTGTTGCACAAAGATTATACGAAGCAGGAAGAATTACTTATATGCGAACCGATTCTGTTAATCTTTCCGATACAGCACTAAATGGCGCTAAGGACGAGATTCAGCGTGCGTATGGAAACGAATATTCGAATCCAACAAAATATAAAACAAAGAACACCAACGCACAAGAAGCCCACGAAGCAATTCGTCCGACCGATTTTGGAGTGCACTCTATAACTGGTGAACGCGAAGAGGAACGTTTATACGATTTAATTTGGAAGCGCTCGATTGCTTCTCAAATGGCGCAAGCAAAGCTAGAACGAACAACTATTAAAATTTCTACTCCTGCAATTTCAGAGGTTTTTAATGCAAAAGGTGAGGTCATCAAATTTGATGGTTTTCTTCGCGTTTACATGGAATCAAACGTTGAACAGGAAGAAGAGGAAGATGACGAGGAACAAACAGAAGGTTTATTGCCAAGCGTACAACCTGGTGAGCAAGTCAAAAACGAGGAAATTATTGCTTTGGAAAGATTCTCAAGAGCGCCAGCGCGATACGTGGAGGCTTCACTTGTGAAAAAAATGGAGGAACTAGGAATTGGACGTCCTTCAACTTACGCACCAACGATTTCAACGATTCAAAAAAGAGGATATGTCGAAAAACAGGAGCGAGAAGGAGCAGAGAGAAAATACCAGGTTAAAAAATTAAAAAACGATCAGTTAGCTGAGGAAGAACGAACCGAAATAACGGGTAAAGAGAAAAATAAATTATCCCCAACAGATATAGGTATTGTGGTAACCGATTTCTTGAAAGAACATTTTGAGCGGATAATGGATTACAATTTTACAGCTAAAGTAGAGGAGGAGTTCGACGAAATCGCGAAAGGACTTGTTCAATGGACGGATATGTTGCACAAATTCTATGCTCCATTTCATAAAAATGTTACCGAAACATTAGAGCATTCTGAAAGAGCAACTGGTGAAAGAGAATTAGGCATGCACCCGGTAAGCGGAAAGAAAATAATTGCGCGAATTGGTCGCTTTGGACCCATGGTTCAAATTGGTGATGAGCAAGTAGATGGCGAAAAACCACAATTTGCTTCTTTGCAGAAAGAGCAGTCAATTGGGACAATAACTTTAGAGCAGGCGTTGGAATTGTTTAAATTACCTAGAACTCTTGGTGAATTCGAAGATTTGACGGTAAAAGCAAATCTAGGTCGTTTTGGACCTTACATTCAGCACGGAAAAATTTTCGCATCTATCCCAAAAGAAGAGAGTCCAATGTCAATTACCTTGGATCGAGCAATCGAAGTGATTTTGGAGAAACGGGAGGCCGATGCGAATAAATTAATAAAAGTTTTCCCAGAAAATGACGAAGTTCAACTGCTAAATGGCCGTTGGGGAGCTTATCTGAAAATTGGAAAGGATAATTTCAAACTGCCGAAAGGAACAGAAGCTGAAAAATTGACATTGGAAGAATGCCTCGTTATCGCTGAAAACCAACCAAGATCCAAAAAAGGTGGCGCGGCAAAGAAAGTTGTAGCTAAAACGCCAACGGTTAAAAAACCTGTTGCAAAGAAGCCAGCAGCGAAGAAACCTGTTGCAAAGAAGCCCGCAGCGAAAAAAGTAGTAAAGAAAAAATAAAATTGTATAAAATAATTTCAAAAAAAGGTTAGCTATTGGTTAACCTTTTTTGTTTTCTGAACTTTCCAATTAATGTTACGCATTTGCATTTCCTAAACGGTAGGAATTCCTTTTTTGCGCGCTCCAGGATCTTTTTAACAATAAATTATGGACAAAACGGTCATCTTTTAAACATTGCACTCTTTAATACTTTCAAGCGCCTTTAAACCGTTGTCTTTTTATTTCATATAGCTTTGAAAAAAATACAGAATGAAGGATATTTCCATTTATTTCAAACCTGTTGATCAGGATGAATCTTATTCAGACCAGCAAGTTGGGTTCAATATTAACATACACAAGGATAATTTTCCTGAAATTAGTTCAGGAGGAATTGCTTTGATTTATGTACCTGAATTTAGAGGGGAAAAACACTTAAACCCAAATCGAAATGCAGCATCCTTCAGAAGTTTTTTTTACCAGTTGAACCTTGGGATAGATTGGAAAATGCCTCTATATGATTTGGGAGATATTTTACCTGGAAACGAATTAAATGACACCTATTTTGCAGTTAGTCAGGTTGTTGCGGAATTGGTTAAGCGGAAAGTAATTCCAGTCATTGTTGGCGGAAGTCAAGACTTAACACTGGCTGTTTATAAAGGTTACGAACAGCTGGAGCAAATGGTGAACCTGTGTTCTATCGACTATAAATTAGACCTTGGTAATCCCGAAGATCCGATTTCGTCTGATGGATTTTTAAGCCATCTTCTGCTCCAAAGACCTTGCTATTTATTCAACCATTCCAATATTGGACTGCAAGCACCATTCGCATCTAAATCTGAATTGGATCTTTTTGATAAATTGTACTTTGACATGTGCAGACTAGGAGAATTTAACGCGGATTTCAAAAAAGCAGAGCCTTTATTGCGCAATTCTGACATTCTAAGCATTGATTTTAAAAGTATTCGCGCATCCGAATTAAGACAATCAGAATACATTTATCCAAATGGATTTTATGCCGATCAAATTTGTCAAATTGCTAAATATGCCGGAATCAGTGATAAACTTACAAGTTTTGGGGTATTTAATTACGATCCAGAAAGTATTCCGGGCAGTGTGTCTGCTATTCTTGCGCAAATAATCTGGTATTTTATAGATGGCGTTTCCCAAAGAAAAGGTGATTTTCCAATCGGCAGCAAAAGAGATTACATGAAATTCACCGTTCATTTGGACGATTTTAAAGACGAAGTGATTTTCTATAAAAGCAATAAATCCGATAGATGGTGGATGGAAGTGCCTTACCCGCCCCAAAAAGGATTAAAATATGAACGCCACCATTTGGTTCCCTGCGACATGAATGACTACGAAAGGGCAATGAAAAATGAAATTCCAGATTTATGGTGGAAAACCTACCAAAAACTTGGTTGAAAATAATCAAAATCACAACTCCTTTAAAGTGTATTAGTTAGCTGTTAAAACTATCTTAATATTTCGTTTATATTCCGTTGGAATTAAAAAAAATTTCATTTGTAAATAAAAATAATTATTTTAGTCGCCAATTGGAGAGGTTTTAATTAACCTTTTCAACCATTAACCTCAAGTGAAAAGGAGCTGTATGAAGAAAAAAATTATTCTCTTAACGTCATTTTTATCCCTTGCTACTGGCGCTATTGTTGCGCAACAGGATAAATTGCTCACGCATTTTATTTACGATAAAATGAGTATTAATCCAGGCGAAACAGGTTTGGACGATGGAATTTGTGCTACCACGATTTACCGTAATCAATGGGATAAAGTTAATGGTGCACCTAATTCCGCAGTTCTAAATGTGGAAGCAAATGCTAAACGGTTCGGCGGATTTGGACTTTCGTTTTTTCACGATGCAATCGGTTTTAACCGTCAAAATAATGTATTATTGAATTATGCATACCCTTTAACAGTTGGTAATGCTGGTATTCTAGGTATTGGTATTGGAGTTGGTATCGTGAATTTTGGAATGTCGCCAGTTTGGGTTCCACCAACAACTTTAGTTGACCCAACGCTTCCAGCTTCTTTTTCTGCGACAAATTTGGATTTAAATTTCGGTTTATACTGGAAAGGTAAGTCCGATTACTATGTAGGTCTTTCTTCTACGCACTTGAATGAATCTTTGTTGAAACAAACTGTAGGGACAATTGACCAAACGTATCAGACTGCAAGACACTACTACATTATGGGTGGAAAAAAATTCCTTGATTTAGCGGGAGGCGATATTGATGCTCAAATTTTAATGCGCACGGATTTAGTGAAATTTTCTGCGGATATAAATGTTCGCTACATGTGGAGAGACATGGCTTATGGTGGTTTAACCTACAGAACAATAGATGCTGTCGGTTTAATGATTGGTGGAAAGCCATTTCAAGGAATCGATATGACTGTTGGATATTCCTACGATGTTACAACAAACAAGCTTGCTAGTGTTTCAAGAGGTTCTCACGAGATCCTTTTAAAGTACTGTTATTACATACCATTGCCACCAATTACGAGGTCAAATCACCCAAGATGGTTGTAATATTGAAAAAAAATACGAATATTTGTAACCATTTTTGAGCAGTATCCGTTATATCTCAAAATAGATTTCCTATAGATTGATAAAATTGATATCTGGAAGTAGATAAAATAAAGTAGAATGAAAAAACTTTTGTTAATAGGTTTATTAGGTGTAGTACTTGCTTCTTGTAGCACAAGAACAGGACATCTAACAGGTGCGATGGGAAGACCATTGTATAATCCTGAGATCCCATTGGGGATGGTATACGTGCCTTCAGGTTCCTACCAAATGGGTGAGAACGACCAGGATGTTCCGTTTTTACACCAAACGCGTGCGAAAACAGTTTCTGTGCAGGCTTTCTACATGGATCAAACGGAAATATCTAACAACGAATACCGTCAATTTGTGGAATGGGTGCGCGATTCTATTGCTCGCGAAACATTGTATTTAAATCCATCGGATAGAACAAGTGGATACGACAATGAGGATTGGGCAGATGAAGATGCTGAGCGTTTTATCAACTATGAAGAAAGATATTTAGACGAAGGGGCAATGGAATACGTTGAATACGATCCATCTGACCGCGAATTAAACCGTTCTGTTTTCAACTTGAATTGGGATCGTCAATTGGATTATTCAGACCCTGCAGTTGTTCCAATT
>JBEDAD010000141.1:0-8234 GCA_041177985.1 Bacteroidota bacterium
AATCTGTTTTAATGCAGCACGAACCGGAAATAACGGTGTTTCTTGAAGCGATGGGAACAAAAAGTTTCACATTGGATTACGAATTGAAAGTTGGCGGTGAATTATTTGCAAAGGGAAGATCTGTACAAGTGTGTTTTGATGCCACGAAGAACCAAACTATTGCTGTTCCGCAAGAGATGCGAGATGCTTTCGCTAAAATTAGCAGAGTATAATTTTTCTTACAATTTTGAGTTTTAATCGAATAAATAAATTAGCATGAAAAAAATTGGATTAATTGTGCTTGCTATTGGAACGCTATTTTCAATACATGGGCAGATCTCGGATGCAAATTCAATTCAGGATGTAAAAAAGAAAGCAAATTGCTACGATAAGGAGGCAAACCAAAAAGCAACGCGATTTGCGAATTCGGAGTGTGGGAAATTAGCTGGAGTAGTAGATTGCAATGAGAAATTAACCTATGACGAAGATTCCAAATTGATTTTAAGCGGTAAAATTGGATTGCCATTTTCAGGAACGTGCGAAACATGCCATTTGAATGGTTTAATCGAACGCCGCATAACATTTGTCAACGGAAAAGAAAATGGTGTGGATTCAACGTACTACAAATCTGGCTGTTTGCAAGTGGTTCGAAGCCATATTCAAGGAATTGAATCCGGACAATGGGCATTTTACTACGACAGCACGAATTTTACGGCATGGGAAATGAATTACAACATGGGACAATTGCATGGGAAACAAATTTATCTCACAAAAGAAGGCGATACCACCCGATTCGAATTTTATAAAAATGGCGTTTTACATGGTTTACGAAAAACATATTTCCCGAAATCGAAAATTGAAAAAGAAATCAATTATGTAAATGGCCTAATGGATGGCTCCTTTAAATCCTATAATATGGATGGGAAAATAGTACAGGATCTTTCGTACAAACAAGGAAAAAAATCGGGTGAATTAAGGTATTACTACAACGACGGCGTTTTACTGACAATCGAACATTGGAGCTCCGATGTGAAAGATGGCGAATTCAAAACATTCTATTACAAAGGCGGAATTCAAACCATGGAAAACTATAAAAAAGGAGTTCCGGAAGGTTGGTTCGAAGAAAGATACCAAGACGATAAATTGAAACGAAATGCCTTGTACAAAAAGGGAATTCTTATTGAAGAACATAGATTCAATGAGCACGGAGAAGAAACCTACACGTTTGGTGGAGAGGCGAATACCGGAAAAGAAGACGATGCAATGCCGGTAAAACCGAAGAAGAAAAAGTCTAAAAATAAAACAAGCGAGGATAATTCGCCAAATTAAATCATGCAATCCGCAACAATAGCAATCATTGGTGGTGGAGCAGCAGGTTTTTTTGCTGCACTTTCTGCCAAGAAACATTTCCCGAACAAAAGAGTAATTATTTTTGAAAAATCTTCCAAAGTTCTATCGAAAGTAAAAATCTCTGGTGGCGGCCGCTGCAATGTTACAAATGCCTGCTTCGACAATCGGAAATTAGCGGCATCTTACCCAAGAGGAGAAAATAATTTGCGCAAAGCGTTTGAAATTTTCAATGCGCAATCAACCGTGGATTGGTTCGAATCGCGAAATGTACCGCTAAAAACGTTTCCCGATAATTGTATTTTCCCACAATCCAATGATTCCCAATCCATTATTGATTGTCTTTTGAAAGAATCGCTTGCATTGGGTGTGGAAATAAAATTCAATCAATCTATTACTTCGATTGAGGTGGAACAAGATTCCTTCAAACTTTTCACGCGGGAGGATAATTTTTCGGTTGAACGTGTAATCGTTACAACTGGTGGGCAACCGAAAAGATCGGGTTTAGAATGGCTGGAAAAACTCGGACATGAAATCATAGAACCTGTTCCTTCGCTGTTTACGTTTAATATGCCCGCAAATCCAATCCGTGATTTAATGGGAAATGTTGTTGAAAAAGCAACTGTAAAAGTCGAAGGAACGAAACTCATCGGAAAAGGGCCGCTTTTGGTAACGCATTGGGGAATGAGCGGTCCTGCAATTTTACAATTATCCGCTTGGGGAGCGCGTGTACTATTTGAAAAAAATTACCACTTTGCAGTGCTTGTAAATTGGTTGGATGACGAGAAAGAAGTGGATTTGCACAAGCGCTTGGATCAGATTATAAAAGAACACGGAGAGAAAATGATTGGCAACTTAAATCCTTTTCCGATGACCAGTAGGTTGTGGAATTTTCTGTTGGAAAAAACTGGCATTCACCCGGAAATGCGCTGGAAGGATCTCGGCAATAAAATCAGAAACAAGTTGGTCAATACTTTATTAAGCGATCGCTATGAAGTAAGTGGAAAAACGACGTTCAAGGAAGAATTTGTCACCGCGGGAGGGATTTCATTACACGATGTGAATTTTAAGACCATGGAAAGTAAGCTGGTTCCTGGTATGTTTTTCGCCGGCGAATTACTGGATATTGATGGCATAACCGGTGGTTTTAATTTCCAAGCTGCTTGGACAACCGGATTCATCGCAGGAAAAAGCGTTGGTTTGTCCAACTAAAGTGTGTTCACAAAATCATCGGTTTCGAAAAATGGTGTTTCAGATCGGCTAGGAATGGTTCAATTTTGTCGAGTGTAACGTGTTCCATTACCACAATTTTATACCAGTTCGCTTCGTGGTGATTATCCGGAACTAAATGGTATTTCACCGCAATTTCATGCGCCATACTCGAACTTCGAATGGCAACAATATTGGAGTTTGGATCGCGGAAAAATTCGAGTTCCAATTCTTCCAGTTTTTCACACAAATAATCTGTTCGTTTCTGCAATATAAAAATCTTTTCAAACCAACCATTTTGTCCGTAAGTTGCTAAAATCATCCAAACGGCAAGTGCATTGGCGCCTGAACGACTTCCAGACAATGTGCAATCTTCTCCTTCGACATAACTCGCTTGTTTGGTTGTTGCGAAGTGAATAAATCCTTTTCGAATCAGGAAAATTCCTGTTCCATATGGAGCTTGAGCCATTTTATGCGCATCCAACGTAACGGAAGAAACAAATGGATTGGAGAAATTTAAATTGGTGTGCTTGTTGGAAAACGGGTAATAAAACCCACCGTAAGCGCCATCGATGTGCAACTTGAAATTGGCCTTTCTTTTGGTTAATTCATCTGTGTAAATTGTCGGATTATCAACGGAACCGAATACCGTTGTGAGCATATTCGCTACAACAATATAATAGCGAATTCCTTGGGCTTCCGAGTCGTCAAGAATCCGGCAAAGCTCATTTTTTTGCAGCGTTTTTGTTTGTTCATCTGTTGCAACTTTAATCAGCTGTATGCCCAAAAGATTAGCAGCTTTATCCATTGAATAATGGCTGTCTTGTGAACAAATAATGGCTATTTCAGATGTTTTTGCAGAATACACGGATTGAAAATAGTTCCTGTAAATCCAAATTGCTTGAATGTTTGCCTCTGTGCCTCCGGATGCCACGTAGCCATCCAATTCGTCTTTTTCCCCTTTTAATATATCTACCCCGCAAATTTCAATCAATTCTCTTTCGATTTCTTGCGTTCCGTGGAAAAAACTTTCAGATTCTCCCAAAGTGTGGCAGCCAATATGGTTTGGGTTTTGCACGAGTGCGCTTAAGAAAGCAGCGTCTTTCAAAAATGTTTTGTTTTGTGGAAACACTTTTTCATCCAAGTAGGAAGCGGGAACACCGAGAATAATTTCACTGCTGTAATTTACGTTCTTGGAAAGTGCCTCGAAAATTTTTGATTTAATTTCTTCCGGCGTGCGTTTTTGCCATTTCATTGTGCGGATTTAAGTACAAATTTAAACATTGAGAAATGGCTAAATACTGACCAATATCATGTTTTGAAATTTTTTATTTTCCGCTGAAAAAAGGAAGTGTTTGATTGAAAAAAACGCAACTATTTTTGGTGTTTACTCCCTTAAAATTCAATTTTCGGAAAGAAAAAAACGCAAGAGATCAGCTGTCGTAACAATGCCTTTTACCGCGTTGTTTTTAGTGATTACAACCGAATGGAATTGCCCTTTTGCAAGTATCTCTGCAACTTCTTTAATGGGTGTGTTTTCCGACATTGAAACTGGATTTTCCGTCATGACATCTTTCACAAAAAGCGTGTGGTAAACAACTTCTGCATCGTCAAGCGTTGCGTTTTGAATTGCCCGCATGAAATCAATTAAGCTTACCATACCAACAAGTTTGTCATTTTCTATGACGGGAATATGGTGGTGAAATTGTTGCTTTTCATAGATGTGTTTCAAGTCTATGATTTTTTGATTTGGACTAACACAAACAACATTTTTGGTCATTAAATTGGAAATTGGTGCGCTAAGTTTCATAGGGGAAGTTGTTTTAAATTCTTGAAAAAATTCGCGATATTTACGTTAATAATTACTACATTACGTATGAGTAAATATAGTAATATAAAACAACTAAAACAACGTTATGAAAGCAAAAACATTTTTAGAATTGGCTTCCTTGTCAACAGCTTTGTATACCATTTCAAAGGATGCAAAATTGATGGAGAAGCTGGAAGCGCTGTCCGAAACAGGAAAGGAAAAAATCAATCATTTCATGAAAGATGTTGTAATCGATGAAAATGGTAAAGAGATGGAGTTCTTGGATCGTTTGGCTCTGAAAGCGCAAGAAACAAAAGACGATTTAGAGACTAAAATCGGCGAAATGGCTGCAACGTTCTATGCTAAGATTAACGTGGCGCACACCGATAAAATTCTGCTTTTACAGAGTAAATTAGACCAACTGCAGAAAGATGTTTCCCTTGTTGAAGCTAGATTAAACCAATTGGAAAAAACCCAAAACAGCTAATGGGATTATTCTCAGGGATAAAATATCGGTATCGGTCATTTAAACGCTATAATCAAATTTTACGCGTATTTGTTCGCTACGGATTCGAAGAATTGGTTTCCTATATGATTAGTACGGGCAAGTATAGCTTACTACGGAAACTAATTCCTTCTACAACAAAGAAAAACGCGCAGAAATACTCGAAGTGGGAAAAAATGCGTTTGGTTTGCGAGGAGCTGGGACCAACGTTCATTAAGTTCGGTCAAATACTCAGTAATCGGCCAGATCTTTTGCCGGAAGATTTGATTTTTCAGTTTGAAAAACTACAAGACAATGTTCCCCCACTACCCGGAAATATTGCCAAAGAAGTGGTTGAACGTGAATTACAAAGTACGGTAGATAATCTATTTGCCTGGTTTGATGAAGAAGCATTTGCCTCCGCATCGATGGCGCAAGTGCACAAAGTGACGCTGAAAACGGGCGAATTAATTGCACTGAAAATCCAACGCCCAGGAATTAAGGAAATCATTATCGAAGACATCAAAGTAATGTACATGCTGGCGGATATTTTTGAAAAACGAATTCCCGCTTTGAAGAGTTTTGATCCAAGGGGTTTGGTAAAGAATTTTGAGGAAAGTATTCTGAAAGAGTTGGATTTTATTCATGAATCCCTAAATGTGCAGCGTTTTTCCAACAACATTAAAAATGATATTTCAGATAAGACAACGTATACAATTTCTGTTTACCAACAATTTACCACGACGAAAGTTCTTGCGTTGGAGTTTATCTCGGGTACAAAAATCACCAATATTGGAAGGTTGGAAGCGATTGGACTGGATAGCAAAATGATTGCGAACCGTCTCGCTGTTTCCTACGTAAAACAAGTTTTTCAATATGGCTTTTTCCATGCAGATCCGCATCCAGGAAATATTTTGGTGATGGATAGTGGCGAAGTTTGCTTTTTGGATTTTGGAATGATGGGAAGTATCATGGATCGGGATATAGAAATGTTTGGACATTTATTTCTTTCCGTAAAAGCGCAGAATGTAAAAGGAATTATTACCGCATTGCAGCAGATGTCGGACGTAACGGTAATTCGAGACAAACGCGCGTTGGAATTTGCCTTGTATGAATTTGTGCAGACCTTTGAAATCCATTCGATTCATCAAAATGAAATGAGTACCGTTTTGATGGAACTGAAAGACGTAATTGTAGACCATGGTTTGAAAGTTCCAGCACATTTTTTTCTTCTCGCAAGATCAATGGTTACGGTGGAAGGCGTAATTCACCACTTGGATCCTAAGTTGGATTTATTAGAGTTGGCGCGGCCTTTTATCGTAAAAGCAATCAAGAAAAAATTTAATCCTATTGCCTTGAGTCGCAAAGTGCTCAACGGTTTAGTAGATTTTGGCGCTTACATGGAAGATTTCCCGCAAGATTTGAAAAATGCTATTCGAAAAATTAACAGCGGAAATATCCAAGTCGATTTAACCCACAAAGGAATTGATCCGATGGTGCACACCATCAATCGCGTAACGAAGCAAATTGTACTGGTTCTGATTTTTGCAAGTCTATCAATTGGTTCCTCTTTATTGATAATTCACGAAATTAAACCGCTCTGGGGAAGTTATTCTGCCTTGGGAGTTGTAGGTTTGATTCTTGCCGGGATCATCGGTTACCGCATGCTAAAGGATTTGAGGAAAGGAGATCACGACGACTGGAAAGGATGGAATTCAGATTAAACAAAAAAGGCTGGCGCATGGTCAGCCTTTTTTGTTTCTATCGCATCAAATACATAAATTAACGGGAAACAAATGCTTTTTTGAAATGGTTGAATGCTTTGGATAATTCATCCTGAAAAGTTGCGAAACGCTCATCGATACTGGATTTGCTTCGGATGTTTTCCTTGAACTGTAAAATCGCATCTTCCAATTGTTCTTTTCGCGCTGTAAATTCAGTGGAAACCTTTTCCTTCAACGGATTCAATTTTTCCGAAAGAATTTCCAGCTTTAATTTTAGGTTTTCCAATGTCTCCAAAAAAAGTGCATTCGATTCAATAAACGTTGGATTTGTTTTAATTGCAACTTGTAACGAATGAATTGCACGTCCTATTTTCTTCTTTTGTTCCTCAAACACTTCTGCAGTTTCCGCTTTCCCAAGTGCTAGTTGTACCTGTAAGTCCTGAATTTTTCCAAGAATATCGTCCCAATTTTGTTTTCCGTGAATTGCTTTTAATTTCATTTCATGGGTAAAATTACTGTAGGACTTCTTTGTTGCGTGAAATGCATCCATCGCTTCCATTTTTCCCAAACTCAGTTGAAGTTGAAATTCCTCCAACTCAGCAGCTGATTTGCGCATTCCCTCCACAACGTGGTCGATAAAGTGCATGTTTTCTGTTTTTTCCATTTAATTCCTTTTATACTTAAAAGTACGCTGTAATTCATCGCGACTCTAGCAAAATCAACAGTATGAACTGTTTTTTCAACGAAAGAAAATGGCAATTTACCTTGGCTTTTTACGTATTAAACTTTGGTAGTCTAACCAGTATAAAACTTTGATGGAAAAACTGTTCAACGGGGAATAATCTAATACAGTAGAAATATTCGAAAAGTAAGATGCATCTATATTTTTGTCGTTTGAAAAAATCGAATTTTTCCATACTATATTTATTTCGCTTCCCGGTAAAAATACCCAACGGTAAACTAAATCTATGGTAAAAGCATTGTAGTTTGTATTGTAAATTGGAACGCCATTTCCATCCAATCCGGTCAAATTATTTTGGCTTAATGTGCCGTCATTGTTCAAATTATAAAACGAATCATAGGATAATGTGGATCGGTAATGCCGTAATCGAAAAGTTACTCCCATTCGATTTGTTGCCGTAAATTGAAGGTTTATTGTATTGGTAACATTCATTCTATCTCGTGATCCAAAAATAATTTCTTCGCTAGATATGGCTTGGTTTCCAATATTTACGGCGAATCCCTGACTATTGAAGGAGAAATTCTGGTTGAATTCGTAAACTAAAAACAGTTTTTCTGAAAGGCGCACCCGAGGACTGATTTCGTAATAATACTCCATCCAATTTTCCCGGGCAACGAAAACGTAATTAAAATTGATATCGATAGCGAATTTTTTTTGGTAATTACTGGAAATCCAAGCACCAACATTTAGCCATTTTGGGCGAGTGAAATACCTTCCTACGGATCGTGGCTCGAAATAATCAAAATTCTCAGATAAAGCACTGTTGAATTCAAATCCTGCGGCGTGGAATTTCTTGCTATTCGCAAAAAGGGATCCCGACAAATAGGTTGCTGTAAAAACGGATGGTTTGTAAAGTCGGTTGTAGGAAAGGGTTAGAGATCCTGAGAATTTATTGATTCGCCAAAATGGTGTGAATTTACGGTAGCGAATGTTTGCTTC
>JBEDAD010000142.1:0-8020 GCA_041177985.1 Bacteroidota bacterium
AATAGACAGGTTCCAATGCGGGTATTAGGGAATTTAGTTGGATCAACGTATACATTTATTCAGGAAACAGCGAGTCTTAAGGAATTTGTTGCTTCTAACGCTTCCGTTTTTTTAACACCAGAAATAGTTGGTTCTGTTGCATTTCAAAATTTGCATGCTTTACCCCAAGCAGATTATTTAATTGTAACACATAAAAACTTTACTGCCCAAGCAAACCGATTGGCGAATTTACACCGCGATGAAGGTTTGACAGTTCACGTGGTTAATACAGAGCAAATTTTCAATGAATTTAGTTCTGGAATGCTCGATCCAACTGCGATTCGGATGTTTGCGAAAATGTTTTACGACCGTGGAACACTAAACCCTTCAGAACGTCCAAAATACCTTTGTCTATTTGGCGATGGAACATTTGATCCAAAAAATCGTGTTCCAAATAATAATAATTATGTTCCTACTTTTCAGGTTATAGGAGGTGAAAATCATATTGCTTCCTTAGTGACCGATGATTATTATGGTATGTTGGATGATTTGGAAGGAATTTCACCAACAGATATGTTGGATATTGGAATCGGTAGATTGTTGATTTCGGATAACCAGCAAGCAAAAGAACAAGTAGATAAAATTGAACATTATATGAAGAATGGTTCAAATATTTATTCCTCAGCGACAACAAATTGCACCTTGGATGCAGCGGGAAATAGTTCTACTTTAGGCGATTGGCGATTGAATTATCTGCAGATTGCAGACGATGAAGAGGATGGTTATTTCATTAAATACGATACAGAACCGCAATATCTTCAGGTAAAACAAAACCATCCGGAAATGAATTGCGATAAATTATATACAGATGCATTCACCCAAGTCTCCACTGCTGGTGGACAACGCTATCCGGATGTTTTTGACGCGATTACCGATCGTGTAGAGCGCGGAGTATTATTATTGAATTACGTCGGACATGGTGGAGAAGTGGGTTTGGCCGAAGAGCGAATCGTTACCGTACCGCAAATTCAGAGTTGGAAAAATATCGATAAACTGAACGTTTTTGTTTCTGCTACATGTGAATTCACAAAATTTGATGATCCTTCGCGAGTTTCCGCAGGAGAATGGGCTTCGTTGAATCCGTATGGTGGTTCTATTGCCTTAATGACAACCACACGTTCTGTTTATTTTGGTGTGAATACGATTACGGGGAAGCGATTTTTTGAGAATGTTTTTGTTCGCGATGCTAATAATGTACCAAAAACCTTTGGTGAAATCATGCGACTTACCAAAAATGCATCTGGTTCTTCCGAAAATAAGCGCAGTTTTACTTTGATTGGGGATCCAGCATTGAAAATTGCTTTGCCCGCACTTAGAATCGCAACGGATAGCATCAATGGTTTGAGTCCAACTGTGCAAATTGATACCATTAAAGCACTCAGCAAAGTCACCATTAAAGGGCATGTAGAGAATTATGATGGATCTGTTATGACTGGATTTAATGGTGTTTTATCTCCTTCGATTTTCGATAAAATTAAAATTCAAAACACGCTCGGTCAAGATCCACTTTCGCCAATATTACCTTTTGAGATTCAGCGAAATATTGTTTACAAAGGAAAGGTATCGGTTGTTAATGGCTATTTCCAGTTCACATTTATTGTCCCAAAAGATATTAATTATGCTTTCGGTCCCGGGAAAATTAGTTACTATGGTGAGAACGCTCTTTCCGATGCAGGAGGAGAAGATAAACGTTTTTTAATTGGAGGGATTGATCCAACTGGAATTAGCGATGAGGTAGGACCGGAAATTGATCTTTTTTTAAATGAAGAATCTTTTGTTTCTGGAGGAATAACGAATGAGACACCTATTTTAATTGCCAAGTTATTTGATGAAAATGGTATCAATACAGTTGGAAATGGGATTGGACACGATTTAATGGCGATAATTGATGAAAATTCGGCTAATCCGATTGTCTTAAATGAATATTATGCTGCAGATTTGGATTCCTATCAATCGGGTAAGGTAAATTATAAATTCCCACCTTTGGAAAAAGGGCCGCATACTTTATCCTTGAAAGTGTGGGATGTGAATAATAATTCATCTACTAGTACGCTAGATTTTATTGTGCAGGAAAAACAAAATGTAGCGCTAGACCACGTGTTGAATTACCCAAATCCATTCACCACCCAAACCAAGTTCTTTTTTGAGCATAACCAAGTTTGTTCAGAGCTAGAAACACAAATTCAAATTTTTACCGTTTCAGGAAGATTAATTAAAACAATCAATGAAACAGTGCATACTGAAGGATTTCGTTCAGAAGGTATTTCTTGGGATGGAAAAGATGATTTTGGTGACCAATTGGCAAAAGGTGTTTATATTTATTGCTTGAATATCAAAACTCCAGATGGAGGGAAAGCAGAAAAAATTGAAAAACTAGTTTTATTAAAGTAACAAAAGGATATACGTAATTCATTTATGTATATTTGTACGTTGTAAACAGAAGAAAAAAGTATGAAAAGAATTATTGTCAGTTTATTTTTGTCCTCCATTCCATTGTTAACACTTGCTCAGCCTACTGGCAGCGGTGTAACGGATAATGATCTGCAGTTGAATACCATAACTACAGCGTTGCCTTTTATGTCCATCACGCCAGATTCCCGCGCTGGTGCTATGGGAGATGCAGGAACAGCATTAAGTGCTAATTCTAATTCTATTTATTGGAATACATCTATTTTAAATTTCGCGAAGGAAAAATCGGAAATTAGTGTTTCTTATACACCTTGGTTGCGACAATTGACGAATGATATTCATTTATCTTATTTAGCAGGTTATTATAAAATAAACGAGCGAAATGCGGTTGCTGGGTCTTTGCGTTATTTTAGTTTAGGTGAAATTACCTTTACCGATAATGCAGGAAATGTTATTCGCGATGACAAACCTGCTGAATTTGAACTTACAGGAGGCTATGCTTTTCGATTAAGTCAAAAATTAAGCATTGGTGTAAATGGTAAATTTGCCTATTCCAATTTAACTGGTGGACTACCAGTCGCTGGAGTTGCAACAAAAGCAGGAATTGCAGGAGCAACAGATCTTTCATTTACGTATTACAACGACGATGCCAGAATTGGCGGAACAAAAGGTGTTTACACCTTCGCTACAACGATAAATAATGTAGGAAATAAAATAGCTTATTCTGAACTTGCATCGCGGGATTTTTTACCGATGAATTTGAAAATCGGAAACTCTTTCAAAGCAGAATTTGATAAATACAACAACTTGACATTCGCTTTGGATCTTCAAAAATTATTGGTGCCAACACCGGCTTATTACGATCTTATCGACGGGGAAAATGTGCTCGTTTCCGGTCGAAATAACGATATTGGTGTTATCTCAGGAATGATGCAGTCTTTTTACGATGCTCCAGGCACGCCAACATTGGATGAAGCAGGGAATTATATTCCAAGCGGAGACGGTTACGAAGTCGTAAAAGGTTCCCGCTTGAAAGAAGAATTATCCGAGATAAATATTGCTGCGGGAATGGAATATTGGTACAACAATGTTTTAGCGTTGAGAACTGGTTTCTTCTATGAGAACAAAAACAAGGGAAACCGTCAATTCTTTAATTTTGGTGTTGGTTTCAAATACAACATGTTTGGCATCGACATCTCTTATCTAGCTGCGCTTTCTCGTCAAAGCCCATTAGCGAACACCTTGCGTTTTACACTTCGTCTTAACCTCGATTCGTCTGCACAAGGTTCTGGAAATTCAAAACCAGAATAACATGAACATTAGAATAGGTTTTGGAGTAGATGTACATCAACTTGCAGAAACACACGAACTATTCGTTGGCGGCTTAAAAATTCCATCCGACCTTGGTGCAGTTGGACATTCTGATGCGGACGTCTTGCTGCATGCAATTTGCGATGCATTGCTTGGCGCAGCAAATTTAAGAGATATCGGTTTTCACTTTTCCGATACCGATGCGCAGTATAAAGGAATAGATTCCAAAATTTTACTTTCTAAAGTGTATAGTCTTCTTGTACAAAAGAACTACACAATTGTAAATCTCGATTGTACCGTTGTTTTAGAAAAGCCAAAATTAAACCCACACATTCCAGAAATGCAGGAAATAATTGCAAAGATTCTACACCTAGATTCAGATTGCGTTTCTATAAAAGCAACGACCCACGAAAAAGTGGATTCCTTTGGCGAAAGAAAAGCTGTTAAAGCGTACGCTGTTTGTTTATTGGAAAAAAATTAACTTTATTTTCCACAATTTGAATAGTGAAGCGCGTCCCATTGTTCGATGAAATACACGTGATGCATCCATTTATTTGTTCTGTAAGCGTTTTGATGATCTCAAAACCAAGTGAATTGGAAGTTTCCCACTTTTCTTTTGTATTGAAACCAAGCCCATTGTCCTCAATAATCATTTCCAGTAAGCCATTTTCCTTTTTTTGAAATAGGATTTGTATCTTTTTTTCTTGTGTTTCAGAAAATGCATGTTTGAAGGTGTTGGTAATTATTTCAGAAGTAATAAGGCTGAGGGGTACGGCAATATCTAAGCCGAGAATAATATCTTCTATTTCATTTTGAATATTTTTAGTGCTGGAATGCGCAATCTCAAATGAATTTAAAAGATCGTTCAAGTATATTTTAAAATTGACACTTTCTCGAGCAGATTCAAGGTAAATATTTTGGTGAATATTGGAAATAGCCATGATTCGATTCAAACAAATGTTAAAGGATGCTGAAAGATATGGATCGCTTATCTTACTGATTTGTAGGTTTATTAAACTGGAAATAAGTTGTAAATTATTTTTTACGCGGTGCTGAATTTCTTTCAAGAGTATTGACTTCTCGTTATTAATAATCTTCAAGTAATTATTTTTTTTTCGCAAGTCCAATAATTTCATCACTTGGTTAGCTAAAATTTTCAGTTTTTGGGCTTCTTGAGTCGAAAAACTTCTTTCTTTCGTATCAATTATACAGAGTGTTCCAATGACATATCCATCTGAATCTACCAAAGGTGCGCCAGCATAGAAAACAATATCTGGCTTACCTGTAACTAACGGGTTATTTTGAAACATTGGATTTTTCCGCGCGTCTTCTATTACGTATACTTCATCTGAAGTGTGAATCGCATGCGTGCAAAATGAAATATCCCGCTCGGTTTCCGAAATGTCCAATCCAATTTTTGATTTAAACCATTGTCTTTCTTCGTCTACCAATGAAATTAAAGATATTGGTGCGTTGAATATTTCGGATGCTAAAAAAGTGATTGAATTATAGTCGTCATCAGACGGTGAATCTAAGATTTCGTAGGATTTTAAGACTTCTATTCTTGATTTTTCATCGTTTAAGTTGTCAGGTTTCTGCATAATAACTTTAGTTTATCAGGTTAAATATAGGATTTTAAAACAAAAAAATTGAAATTTTCATATTTATCAGCAATTTTAGATTTAAAAATTAGTTCTCTCTTTTATTAATTGCTGCTATAATCAGTATCTTTGAACCGATAAAAAATAATTACGATTCTATTTTTACACTACAATATGAAAATTAATCCAAGATATACTTCCAAAGAATCCCTGCTC
Source organism: Bacteroidota bacterium (assembly GCA_041177985.1). Lineage (GTDB taxonomy): Bacteria > Bacteroidota > Bacteroidia > Flavobacteriales_D > Crocinitomicaceae > M0103. The sequence continues at coordinate 5,577 of JBEDAD010000142.1, forward strand.
GAATTATACAATAAACCACTTTTGGAGTTGGTTTTTGAGGCAGCAACGATTCACCGTGAATTTCATAATCCACAGGAAGTTCAAATGTCTTCTTTGTTAAGCATTAAAACCGGCGGTTGCTCGGAAGATTGTGGTTATTGTCCTCAGGCTGCACGTTACCATACGGATGTCAAAGCGCATAAATTAATGTCTGTTGATTCCGTTATCGAACAAGCTAAAAATGCAAAGGCCAATGGTTCCTCGCGCTTGTGCATGGGTGCGGCTTGGAGAGAAATACGCGACAACAAGGATTTTGACAATGTAATTGAAATGGTACAAGCAGTAAATGACTTGGATATGGAAGTTTGTTGCACCTTAGGAATGATGAACGAATCGCAAGCTGTTCGCTTAAAAAATGCAGGATTATTTGCATATAACCATAATCTAGATACTTCTAAGGAATTTTATGGCGACGTTATTTCAACGCGAGAATACGAAGAACGGTTAACTACTATAGCAAATGCTAGAAAAGCAGGGATAACGGTTTGTTCTGGAGGAATTATCGGGATGGGCGAAGCGGTAGAAGATCGAATTGGGCTATTGATGAGTTACATGGAAATGGAAACTCCGCCGGAATCCATTCCAATCAATGCATTGGTTGCAATTGATGGAACGCCATTGGAAGATCAAAAACCAATCGAACAATGGGAAATGATTCGGATGGTTGCCACTACACGAATCGCTTTTCCAGAGACAATCGTGCGTCTTTCAGCGGGAAGAACAAAAATGAACATGGAAGGCCAAGCACTTTGCTTTATGGCTGGTGCGGGTTCTATTTTTGCAGGTGATAAATTGCTGACAACGCCAAATCCTGAATTCAATGAAGACAAAGAAATGTTTCAAATTCTTGGCTTAATTGCGAAGAAATCGTTTGCAGATGGTGAAAAACCGGTGACGCAACCAGATGAAATAATTATTCAACGAAAACAAAAAGAAGCGGCTAGAGCAGCTGAATTGGATGCGGCGTCTGTGAAATTAAAAGATACGTTTGAACCAAGAAAAGTAACCGTTTCCAATTAAAAAATGGATTCGAAATTAGAAGATAAACTTACGAAACGGAACGAAGAGGGGACTATTCGTTCCCTTTCTTTTACTAGTGCATCGTCTGATTTTCACTCTAATGATTACCTTGGTTTTTCCAAAATTAAGTCGATTGAAATAGCAAGTAGCGAGAACGGAGGAACAGGATCGCGACTGATTTCAGGTAATTCTGCAGAAGCAGTAAACTGTGAAAAATCGTTGGCTCGTTTTTTTAATGCAGAAAAAGCCCTGGTTTTAAACTCTGGTTATATAGCTAATTTGGCTCTTTTTAGCACGCTTCCACAACGAGGCGACACCATAATTTACGATGAAAATATTCATGCCAGTGTACGCGATGGCATTCGACTTTCGCTGGCAAATTCGTTTGCATTTAAACATAATTCAACAGAAGACCTTTTGCATAAAATTAAGCATGCAAGTGGCTCCATTTATATCGCAGTGGAAAGTTTGTATTCCATGGATGGTGATTTTGCACCCTTAGCAGAAATTGTTGCTATTTCCAATCAAAAAAATGCTTTTTTAATTGTAGATGAAGCACATGCATGCGGGGTTTTTGGTGAAAACGGAAGGGGAATTGTAGATTTATTGGGCTTGAATGAAGCTGTTTTTGCAAAAGTGGTGACTTTTGGAAAAGCATATGGTGCGCATGGTGCGTGTGTTTTAGGTGAGAAAAAAATGATCGATTTTCTTGTGAATTTTGCACGACCTTTTATTTATACAACAGCAATGCCGCCAAAAGAATATGCACGAATCGAACAAATGGTACTTTGGGATGGCTTACAAGAACAACAGCACATACTCCAGCAGAATTGCGCGTTTTTCCGGTCAGAATTGAACTCGAATTATTTAATTTCCGCAATCAATTCGCCAATACAGATGCTGCGCATTAGCGATATTCGTGCGCTTAAAAAGATATCGGTACAATTGGCAAATGAGAATATTGCTGTGAAACCAATTTTTTCCCCAACAGTAAAAAAAGGACAGGAAAGTTTGCGTATTTGCATACATTCTTTTAATAGTTTTACTGAAATTCAACAGCTTTGCACCATATTGGGTTCATTTCTTTAAACTATCTTTTTAGCTCAATTATTTTTTTTGTGATCCTTTTTTTAGTTTGAAAATTAGATTATCAGGAAAAAAATCGTACATTTCGTACGTATTTTACTTTGTAATTTTTAAACTACTACTGTGAGAAAAATAATCATACTCTCGTTTTTGTCTTTCCTGCTCAGCCCAACATTTGCTCAGGAGAAAATGATTTCAATTCATGCATTGGAAAAACAAACGGTTTATTCGGCTGCATGGACAACTTTGGTCAGTAATCCTGGGTATCAAATTGATTATAAATTTTCCAAATGTGATCC
>JBEDAD010000143.1:0-5274 GCA_041177985.1 Bacteroidota bacterium
CTGTGTTTGATAATTGCCTTCACTTTCGACGAAGGATAAAAATAAGTAAAAGTGCCGACTGGCTTGTTGTTTTTAAATTGGCCTTTGTACTGAAGATCGGAGGAATTTGGATACGTTTTACTCCAAGCACCTTGTTTCATGCCTTTGGCATCTGTCACGTTTTGTGAAAAACTTAAAAAAGAAACACACCAAATAAGTAAAAGACTGACTTTCTTCATTTTTTTAACCAATTTACAAATTCCTTCAAACTTTTAAAATTAATATCTGCTTCTACCGTTATTGGCTCAACCGTTACAATTCTAACCGTTTTCATGCCAAGATTTTTTCCAAAAAGTATGTCTGAATTCGAATCCCCAACCATAATTGATTTACTGAATTCTATTCCTTCAAACTGTCGCTGCGCCATCAATGCCATTCCTGGATTTGGTTTACGCAAAGAATTTTTTTTGGAAACCATACCCGGTGCGAAATAGCATTTATCAATTTTCCCGCCATTTTTTTCTACTTCCAAACACATATAAGCATGAATATCCAAAAGGTTACTTTCTGTCATCAATCCTTTTGCGATTCCCTGTTGGTTGGTAACAACAAAGGTGCGGCGAAACAATTTAGATAATTCGGAAATTGCCGCTGGTGCATCGGGTAGAAATTTAAATTCTTCGATGGATCGCACATAACCTTGGAGGATTCTTTCGTTGATTACACCATCCCGATCTAAAAATAACGTCCAGGAAGAATCCAGTTTGAAATCAATCATCCGTCAATGTTTTCTCTACTAAATACACATTCCGAGTAGAAGAATTTCTACCTGCCAATTCTGCCAGAAATCCAGCGAGGAAAAACTGAACGCCCATCAACATTGCTGCAAGGGCAATAAAAAATTCTGTGCGTTGTGCAATTAGTTGCGCGGATTTATCTATAAATAATTTATGTATTCCCAGATAAAATGAAAAGCCGAATCCAATAAAAAACATTAAGGTTCCGATAGCTCCAAAGAAATGCATTGGTTTTTTTCCGAATTTCCCCATGAAAACAACGGACAATAAATCCAGAGGGCCATTTAAAAATCGGTTTAATCCAAATTTTGTTGTTCCGTATTTTCGCGCTTGGTGTTGCACCACTTTTTCTCCAATTTTAGTGAAACCTGCAAATTTTGCTAATGGCGGAATATAGCGGTGCATGTCGCCATAGATTTCTATACTTTTTACAACGGAAAGTTTATACGCTTTTAAGCCACAATTAAAATCGTGTAAATAAATACCTGTTAACCTTCTAGCTGCCCAATTATAGATTTTTGTTGGGATAGTTTTTGTGAGAGGATCAAAGCGTTTTTTCTTCCAACCGGAAACGACATCGTAATCTTCCTCCATGATCATTTTGTACAATCCTGGAATTTCATCTGGCGAATCTTGCAGGTCGGCATCCATCGTAATTACAACGTTTCCTAGTGCTGCTTCGAATCCTTTTTGCAAGGCGGCAGATTTTCCATAATTGCGCTGAAACTTTATTCCTTTAACATTCGGATCGTTTTGATGCAATTCCTCCACAACATCCCAAGAGCCGTCTTTGCTTCCATCGTCCACAAAAATAACTTCATAGGAAAACTGATTCTCCCTCATCACACGATTAATCCATGCATGTAATTCTGGAAGGGAATCCACCTCATTATACAAGGGAACTACTACGGATATATCAATTTTACTTTCCAAATTAGATTATTAAGGTAATTCTACAAATATACTAAAAGTCATAAACTGCTACTTTCTTCTTTTGAAGAAAGTAATTAGTGCTTCATGATTTTTTTAACCTGGTTATTTATTTTTATGAAATACAAGCCAGAAGGAACGTACGGCAATTCCAGTTGCACAGATTTTGTTTTTACTTCTTGCTCATGGACAGAAACTCCCTGTGCATTGAAAACAGTCAGATGTGCACCAATTTCAGCATTTTGAATGGTGAATTCAGTTGTAAAAGGATTTGGAAAAACTTGAAAATCGTCCTTGTTTTCCTCTGCAATATCCAGCACATCTGTATTAGTCACAAGAAAATAATCAACACCAGCTTCTGTAATGTTTACATCCGGATCAAAATCGGAAACCAAATACAGAACCTGCATGGAATTGGTAATGGTTAAGTAATCGGATAAACGAAAAGATCGCGGTACCCATTGGTAAAACTGCGGACCGAAAGCACCAATTTCATCTAGTACAACCGTAGTAAATCCATTTGAAACGGCAACTTTAAGCGTATCATTTGGTGGCGCACCATGTTCGCAATAAAACCATCTTCGGTAGAACAAATGCGGATCAGAATATGTCGTAAGATCCATTGTTGGCGACGTTAACAGCGTAAATCCGCCATCTACATCGTCGGAATCCGGATGTTGCGCCATATCGTTTCCGGTTACAAAACAATTGACTCCACAATCCAAATCGGAATCGATGGAAGGCGCGCTTCCACTGCTTGAACCGTTTGGTTTTCCGCGTTCCCAACTTCCTGTAACTGCAGTTCCGGAGGTTGTCCATCCGAAATCAAATGTAAATTCATCTTGGTATCCTTTTTCTAAAACAACGGTAATTTGTCCGGTATTCTGATCTAAAACCTGGTCAAAGCACTTGGTGAAATATCCCCACTTTCCAATGGTAATAAAATAACTTTCTTGGTAAAAAAGCACAAAATCCTCCTGCCCGATTCCATTTGTATTTCCCAAATGATCAATTAAAGGAACGGCTAGCAAAATCTGCGCATTGGAAATTGGCGTACCTGTTCCAAACTCAACAACATTTACCGTTACATTAAATGGTGGGATAGGAATTAGTTGAACATCCTGAATGGTTACAACGCTATTCACCAGTGAAACCGGAATAGTTTGCGAAAAATAGCCGACTTTTGAATACGTAACGGAATAACTTCCACCAGCTAAAATTCCAGTTGCATAATCCCCATTACTTATGGAATAATCGGATTGGTCGTGTCCGTTGATAGTTACTTTTACGCCTGGTAATGGATTTAAAGAAGCGGCATCGGTAATTAAACCTTCTAAATATGCAGCTTGAACATAATTCGGATTTAGAATAAAAAGTCCTTCTGTAATATCCGCACCTAAAATTAGTCCGGAAGGTAAAAATGGGTAAGCGCCCCAACAGCCATCGTAACTGGTTGTCTGCGCTGGATAGGTGTCGTATTGTCCAACCAAAACCATGTTGTTCGGATGTGTAATATCGTGCACCGTAACGCCATCTGAATAATAACTGGTAATCAGAAAATTCCCATCCACATGCACATTGTGCGGAATAACGCCTTGTCCAGGTGAACTTTGGATTCTATCCAATTCAATAATATTCAATGGATCAGAAACATCATAGGAGCCCAAATAGCCACCAGAAACTTCATCCGTTGTGAAGGCAACATTTCCATCGTTTGTTGGCCAAATATTGTGCGTAAAATTAGAAGGTGTTGTTTTTGTGCCCAGAAGAATTGGATTTGTTCGGTCGGTAACATCTACCATACTTAAAAATCCGTCTGAAATGTGCGCCAAAAACATTGTGTCATTTCGAACGTATCCGTCGTGCACATACCAATTATCAAACGTTCCAATTTCTGCTGGATTCGCAGGATCGGTGTGAACATCCAAGATAATCACGCCGCCATTTCCTCTGTTTGCTCCAAAAATATATGCGTAACCGCTAGAATCGATATATAAATTGTGTGCACTTGACCATTCCGAACCGACAGGACCATTGTAGTAATTTGCCACAATTGCATTTGACCCTGGCAAGGGAGAAAGATCTAGGATCAACAAGCCGTTTTCAGCTTCTGTGGTTATGTATGCATGATTTTGCCACGTTTTCAAATCGCGCCAAACCGATTCCATTCCGGGTTCCCAAAAAACTTCCACTGGATTTTCTGGCGTTGCGAGACTCACAACGGAAGTTCCTTTTCGAGCCCCAACCAGCGCATATTCGATTCCCGTTTCATCTACATACCCCCAAACATCGTTTAAATACGTATCGTGTAAAGCTTGGAAATTAACGTGTGAAACGGAATCCAAATTCACCTGTGTAAAACCAAGAATTGGATAAAGTGCGAGAAAAATTAACAGTATGCGCCTCATAAAAAATAATTTCAACGAATGTACAAAATTTCCGGTGGAACTTAAAACCTCATTTCGTTACTAAATTAGGTTCAGAGCGCTTGAAAAAACTCAACTGGTATTTAAAGAATGAAAATAGCTGCTAAGATAAAAATCAGAATAATGACAAGGTATTGCCAAACATCCACAAAATAAGGAAAATACTTCTTGTAAAATTCATTCAGTTTCATGCTGCAAAGATACAAAAAGCCTCCGTCCGAAAGCGAAAGTTAAATTTGAAATGAGGTAATTTCTCAAAGTCGCTAAGACTTCTATAATCAAGGATTTTTTCTCATTTTTTTACTATCTTTGGCTCTGTTAAAAATGAGCTATGGCAAAAGAATCGATCCAAAAAACTACAGAATCTTTAGATTTTCAATCTTTTAAAACGGAAGTTCTAGACGATTACCGTCTAGCATGTCTTTCCCGTGAAGCATCTTTATTGGGAAGAAAAGAAGTTTTAACCGGAAAAGCCAAATTCGGTATTTTTGGAGATGGAAAGGAATTAGCTCAAATTGCACTAGCCAAACAATTCCAGAATGGTGATTTTCGTTCCGGTTATTACCGGGATCAAACCTTAATGATGGCAATTGACCAATTGACTGTGCAGCAATATTTTGCAGGATTATACGGCTTTACGGATGTCACCGCGGAGCCACAATCTGCAGGAAGACAAATGGGCGGACATTATTCCACCCGTAATTTAGATGCGAATGGCGAATGGAAAAATTTAATGGAGCAAAAAAATAGCTCTGCCGATATTTCACCAACAGCCGGACAAATGCCCAGATTACTTGGTTTGGCGCAAGCATCCAAAATATACCGCAACCATCCTACGTTGAAAGATTTGGAGAAATTCAAGAAATTCACGAACGGTGGAAATGAAGTTGCTTTTGGCACAATTGGCGATGCTTCCACTTCGGAAGGGCCTTTTTGGGAAACAATCAATGCAGCAGGTGTATTACAAGTTCCGATGGTAATGTCGGTTTGGGATGACGGTTTTGGGATTTCGGTTCCCCGCGAATTCCAAACAACCAAAGGAAGTATTTCAGAGGCATTGGCTGGAATGCAGCGCACAGACACAAAAACAGGTTACGAAATTTTTATCACCAAAGGCTGGGATTATGCGCATTTGTGTGAAA
>JBEDAD010000144.1:0-2891 GCA_041177985.1 Bacteroidota bacterium
GCTATATCCATTGAAAATTGTATTTCTCAATTGCCCATTTTCGTCGTAATCGTAGTTAAAATCTTTTTGAATATCTACCGCCTCAAATACAATTTCATCCGATTTCACTCCCTTGGAAGTCAAATACTTTCGGATTGTCTTTTGATCCTCATTCAAATCTGCATAGGCTTGTTTGAGCACCATATCTCTCTTGGAAAAACTTGCACGCCAAACAATCAAATCACTCGTAAAGTTTTCCTCTCCAGATCCTGTAACGCTAATTGCCTGTGAAACTTTCGCTCTATTCTGATAACCCGAAGCAAGTAAATATCCAGCAATTATGACAGAACAAGCAATTAAGATGGTATTAATATAATTTTTCATGCGCGAATTTTAAAGTGAATTGAATACTTAAAGTTAAAACAATTTCATTTGTTCTTCATCCTCATCGTCTTTTTTTGTGAGATCCCATTCCACGGTTGTTCCATCGGTCGCTTCGTCTGAATCTTCCTCTTCATCGTCCATTTCTACTTCGCCAATTTCCACTTGGTTCAATTCTTCCGGCCATTGCTCTTCGTTTTCATCCTGCGGCACAACAACAATTTCTTTGACTTTTAATTTTGTCAATTGATTTCCCTGTGCCTTCATTCCTTTGACATCAATAAAATCCGCTAATTGAATTTCGTTGTCGGGAAGATTTTTTGTTTCCTTCAATAACTTGTTGTAAATTATTTTGATTTTAGGGCGGTAAGCAGTAGAAACGACATCCAAATAAGAACCTTCTCCTTCGCTGATGAAAGAAACTTTTTTATCCGAAGTAACTTCGCACTGAAAACGTTTCACAAAATGCAAATCGCGTTCGCTATCATAGTACACAGCAGAAATTGCGCGGTGTGGATGCCACTTTTCAATATGAATCATATCCTCATCAAAATGGTTGGAAAGGTCAAAATTCGTCAAGCGGTATTCCCCAGTTTTGTAAAGTGTAAGAATTTTATCTTCTCCTTTAAATGAACCTAGGAAAGTTCCTCGCTCTTCGTCGTTCAATCTACCGACAACGGTATCAAACCAAATTTTGCGTGCTGCGAGCGTTGAGCCACCAACTTCTTTTTGCGTGATTTTCTGAACAATTTCTTTGGTAACGCGATTTCCTGCAGACTGGCGACCTTTGATTAACAATTCACCCATATCGACATCAAAACGCAGGCGCTTCAAATGTGGTCGCGGTCGCAATAAAATTGTCACAACTTCTCGTTCCCCATTTGGATGCACGGAAAAATACAACATTTTAGAGCCTTTTGTGCCGCGGGACAAATCGTATTCTGTATCGCGGGTAATAGAATTCACATAAAACCGCTTCATCATTGCCGATCCGCCAATTCCATCTTGGTAAATCAAATGGTAAATAGTTCGTTTATCGCCTTTTTTCCATACGTCGGCGTGTACAATTCCTTTTCCAACAAATTTCTTCTCCGCAACTTTTGTCACCATCATTTTACCGGTAGCAAAGAAAATGATAACATCGTCAATTTCGGAACAATCGTTAATCGCTTCCGTCTTTTTCAATCCGTATCCAATAAATCCTTCCTCGTAATCGACGTATAATTTTCGATTGGCAATAATTACTTTGGATGCATTGATTGTGTCAAATATTTTAATTTCTGTTTTTCGCTCTTTCCCTTCACCGAAGCGTTTTTTCAAGTCTTTATAGTAATCAATCGTATATTCAATAAGATTTGCAAGTTTTTCCTTCACTTGCACCATTTCCTCTTCAATTTTCAATAAAAGATCATCCGCTTTCGAAGAATCAAATCGCGTGATACGAATCATTGGGATTTGCGTCAACTTTTGTAAATCTTCCTCTACAATTTCCCGAATGAAATCTTTTTTGAACTTTTTAAATCGATCAAACAAATAGGTGTACAATGTTTCTCTATCGTGGTATAATTTGAAATCGATGTACATTTCTTCTCGGATAAATATTTTCTCCAAAGTAGAAAAATGCCATTGTCGTTCCAACTCATCCAAGCGGATTTCCAGTTCCAATTTCAATAAGCGAACTGTTGTATCCGTGTTCACTTTTAGAATCTCTGTTACGCCCATAAAACGAGGCGTATCCTTGTCAATAATGGTTGAATTAGGAGAAATAGAAACTTCACAATCCGTAAACGCGTACAATGCATCCAGCGTTTTATCCGGTGAAACACCTGGTGCTAAATGGATGATCACTTCTACATTTGCAGAAGTATTGTCCTCAATCTTTTTTATTTTAATCTTTCCCTTTTCATTCGCTTTTAAAACCGATTCTATTAAAGATCCAGTAGTTGTGCCGAATGGAATTTCATGTATTACAAGCGTTTTGTTGTCTACCTTTTTGATTTTTGCACGCACCCGCACTTTTCCGCCACGAAGTCCATCGTTGTAATTCGTGAAATCCGCCATTCCACCATTTGGAAAATCCGGTAAAAGCTCAATTTTCTTACCTCTCAAATGATTGATTGACTGATCAATCAACTCTATGAAATTATGTGGTAAAAACTTACATGCCATTCCAACTGCAATTCCTTCAGCACCTTGCGCGAGAAGCAAAGGAAATTTCATTGGCAATTGATCCGGTTCTTTGTTTCGACCATCGTACGAAGAAAGCCAGTTGGTTGTTTTTGCATTAAACGCAACATGGGAAGCAAATTTGGATAAACGCGCTTCAATGTAACGCGCTGCAGCAGCGCCATCGCCTGTCAATGTATTTCCCCAGTTTCCCTGGCAATCGATCAATAAATCTTTTTGTCCTAATTGCACCAACGCATCGCCAATAGAAGCATCGCCGTGCGGATGGTATTTCATGGTGTTTCCGATAATATTCGCCACTTTATTGTAGCGACCATCATCCATTTCCTTCATGGAATGCAAAA
>JBEDAD010000145.1:0-3425 GCA_041177985.1 Bacteroidota bacterium
GAAACTGCACCCGAAAGTAGAATTCCCATCCCGATAAGTAATCTTTTTTTCATAGTAATTTGTTTTATAGGATGTATTGTTTTTTGTTTTAACAGTTTAAATATACACTAAGCGATTGAAAAACCACTTCTTTTTACGTTTTAAATTACTTAGGACTCTTGGAATCCAATTAGCTGAAGTACCTAAAATCTTGCCCGTTTTTTATTCCTTTTACGGTTTCTAGAAGCAAGCGGATTGTATTTTCAACATCTTCTTTCCGAACCGTTTCTACCGTTGTATGCATATATCGCAGGGGAAGTGAAATCAATGCACTGGAAACTCCTTCGTTGGAATACGCAAAAGCATCGGTATCTGTTCCTGTTGAACGGGAAGCCGCAGCGCGTTGAAAAGGTATTTTATTTTTTGTTGCAGTGGAAATTATTTGTTTCAAGAGATTATTTTGAACTGCAGGACCGTATGTTAAAACAGGTCCATCACCAGATTTCAAATCTCCATTTTCAATTTTATCCACCATTGGCGTATGCGTATCGTGGCAAACATCCGTAATTATCGCAACATCCGGCTTTATGCGTTGTGCAATCATTTCAGCACCCCGTAAACCAATTTCTTCTTGCACAGAATTAACAATATATAAAGCAAATGGCAATTTTGTTTTATCTTCTTTCAAAAGGCGCGCAACTTCCGCAATCATAAAACCACCCATTCGGTTGTCCAACGCTCTTCCAACGTATCTATTTTTATTCAAAATCATGAATTCATCTTCAAAAGTCGCAACACAACCAACGTGAACGCCTAATTTTTCAACCTCCTCTTTTGTATCGCAACCGCAATCCAAAAAGATATTTTTCATAGTTGGAGCATCTTCTTTTTGCTGGCGCATGTGAATAGCCGGCCACCCAAAAATTCCTTTTACAATTCCTTTATCGGTATGAATATTTACCCGTTTTGAAGGTGCAATCAAATGATCCGAACCACCATTTTTGCGCAAATAGACAAATCCATCTTTGGTGATGTAATTAACAAACCAGGAAATCTCATCCGCATGCGCTTCAATTACAACTTTATAACTCGCTTTTGGATTGATAACGCCAACAACAGAACCGTAATTATCGGTAAAATACTCATCTATATAAGGTGACAAATATTCCAACCATAATTTTTGTCCTTCCGATTCGAAACCTGTCGGACTTGGATTATTTAAATACGCTTCTAGAAATTTCTCTGACTTTGAGGTGATGATCTTTTTCATGTACTTGTTTTTATTTCTTCGTTACAAAAATACTATTCTGCTTTACTTTAGCAAGGTGACATTTCCCTTTATAATGGATTCTATTCCGTCGATGCAAATTACCTTTAAATAATAATCATAGACATCCGGATCCATTGCTTTTCCTCGGAAAGTTCCATCCCAGCCATAATTTCGATTGGTTGATTCAAATACCATTTCTCCCCAGCGGTCAAAAACCCGAAAGATCATTCCTTCAATTAATTGTCCCCGAACAAATAACACATCGTTTTCCTTATCGCCATTTGGAGAAAAAGCGTTCGGAATATAGATAAATGGCTCCCCGCAAATAAACGTGAAAACCTTCACCAAAACAGTATCGGTTTTTGTGCATATGCCATCGGAAACAGAAAGCGTGTAAATTGTTGTATTTTCAAGTGTTGCACTCGTTGTTTGCATGGTTGGATTTGTAACGCCGACGGTTGGCGACCATTGGTACGATAATCCCGATGGCTGGCCGATTAACGTCGTCGCAGTACCTGCTGGAATTAAATTTTCAGAAGCAGATGCATTTACCAAACCTTCGCCGATTGCACTCACCGAAATTAAGATAGAATCCACAATAATACAGCCGTTCGACGCAGAAGCTGTTACGAAAATATAACTTGTTTCCAGCGGCGCAACTAAAACTTGATTTGAGGAGGAAGGCGTAACCAAAACATTCGTTGGCGACCAAGCATAGGTAAAAGAAATGGACGGATTTAGATTTGTGGCAGTAATTAAAGTCTGATCTCCCAAACAGATGGAATCGTTTGCCGTTAATTCAAGTGCTGAACTGATAAAGGCAACGGAAACGCTATCCGTGGAAAAGCACCCGAGATTTCCCGCCTGCACATAATAGGTTGTTGAACCATTTGGAATAATCGTTAAAATGGAATCGGATATAGTGGTATTTAAGGTATCTGTAAATTGCGCATTTGTTGACCAGATAAAATAATCTGCCGTACCAAAACTATTTGCAGTAATGGTAATTTCCGTCGGACTGCACAATTCCAAGGTTGCGGGAAGGGAAATTTGAATGGAATCCGTCACAATAATTGTAATTTGAGCCGTATCCACGAGCAAACAAACGCTATCGGTAACATACAAACTTATATCGTAAACACCTGGAATGGAATACGTAATAGAAGGATTGAAAATAACAGAACTGGTATCTCCATTTCCAAAATCCCATAAATAGGAATCCGAATCCGTTGAGAAATTTTCGAGTACCACATTAAAAGTTGCGCAACCAACGGATTGATCTACCGTAAATTCGGCATTTGGGATCAACTGGAAATCAAATTTAAACAATACGTTGTTGCAGTTGGAACTTAGATTTGAACTAGACCAAGCGCCAGAACTTGTTGGAAAATCGGAAAATCCGCCGCAACCGCCGCAAACAGATTGGTACACAACGCCATTTTTATCGAAACGCGAAGTGCCACCATCCACATGCTCTTGTGCTTGATTTCCACCTAAATAAGATCCGTACAACAGATTGGTAAATTCTCTGGCAATCACCAACAAATAAAAGTCAAAACCATTTGGAGGCGTTGCAATAAAGGCATCCGGCGAAACCGGCATTCCTGCCAATGGCGTTCCTTGGAGAATATTCGCGCCCCAACCAGAGATGTACATATTTCCGCAAATATCCACTAAAAATGCGGCCGGAGAGATATTTACGCTCGACCCACCATTTCCGAAAACCGTAGAATTTAAATTCGTCGTTAAGCTTGGGTTCAATTTTAAGACAAATTGACTGCTGTTTGGATTCACAAATGCAGCATTCACAACCGGAAAATTTCCACCTGCCGATTGTCCAAGTAAAAACACGTTATCGTTTCGATCGATTTCCACAAAAAATGCTTGGTCATAATTTGCCGTTCCAACATAACTTGCCTGAAGGACATTTGCACCGATGGAATTCAATTTCGCAACAAAACCATCTGTTTTCCCACCATTGAAAGCAGATTGCCAACCCCCAGCTGTATTTGGTAAATTGGGAGAACTTGTTCCACCGGCAAAAACAATGTTGAAACTAGAATCTATTTTGACAGAATAACAAGCATCGTTGTTGCTACCGCCATAGTAACTTGACCATTGCAGCGTTGAAAGATTCGAGGATAATTTAAAAATTACGCCATCTTGCATCCCGTTA
>JBEDAD010000146.1:0-3957 GCA_041177985.1 Bacteroidota bacterium
CCTTGATCGAATTGGGGTTAGCGTATAATGAGGATCAAAATTCTTCAACAGATTTTACAATTGTGACGCGCTATGGCGGAATGCTTTGGGATGTGGATTGGTTGCAACAAAACGGAATTTATGCCTGGCATGTGGACAGTTCGACGGAAGGAATTGCGCTTGCAAAAATAAAAAGCGATATGCTCATGTCGGAAATGGTGGAAATTATAGAACGCGGCGAAAACCCATTTCCAGTGATTCGTGGGTAAGAAAATAAAACTCCCGTCAAAAACTAAAAATTACGTTTTATTTTCTCCTTATCCCCTAACCTTTCGAAGAATTTTTAAAATTGTGTAAAAAGTAGATTTACATGTCCAATTGCGTAATACTATATCCGATTTAATATCTTTATATCAAATTTTGACAATGAAAACACTCATCTCCTGGGTTGCACAAAATAACGATTTTGAAAATGGAAACGTCAACGATGCGGGTCCAAACTGTACTTTTCACAAGTTTTATTTCAAGGGAGATCGCCATTTTATTCTATCGACGAAGAAAAATGACGACACGCGTACGGAGAAATTAGTCAACCATTTGCGCAGAACGTATACCGATCGGATCATTGAAGCAGTTTATTTAGATATCAACGATCCAATCGACCACCAGGAAATTCAATCCAAAGTGACGCCATTTCTTGCCGGTTTGAAAGACGACCAAATTGCACTTTTTATTTCCCCGGGAACAGCGGCCATGCAAGTAGTTTGGTATTTAAGCCACATGAGCATGAATTTAAAAACGACGCTATATCAAACCCGCGAAGCGAAGCACACAACTAGCAAAGAGAAACCCGAACTTATAAAAATTAACCTTTCCAATTCTTCATTGCCTGTTACGGCAGTTTACCACCAGGAAGAGATAAAACGCGTTGGACCCAGTGACGATTACAAAATTACGCCAGCCATTGAGCAAATTTACCTCAATGCCGGAAAAGTAGCGCAAACGGACGAAGTAACGGTTCTAATTTTGGGGGAAAGTGGCACTGGAAAGGAAAATTTAGCAAAGTTTATTCACAACAATTCCATTCGCAAGGACAAACCATACATTACGGTAAATTGCTCTGCTTTCAATGACCAACTGCTGGAATCGCGGCTATTTGGGTATAAAAAAGGTGCGTTTACTGGAGCAGATAAAGATACGCCGGGACTTTTTGAATTGGCCAACGAAGGAACTATTTTTCTCGATGAAATTGGCGATGTTTCACCATATATGCAGCAAGCACTGTTGCGCGTTCTGCAGGAAAAGGAAATCATGCCGCTTGGCGGAAAAGCAAAGAAAATAGATGTGCGCGTGATTGCTGCAACCAACCAAAATTTGGTGAAACGCTGCGAAGATAAAATGTTTCGTTGGGATTTATATTACCGTTTATCGGTGGTGGAATTAGACGTTCCAACCCTTCTGCAGCGCGGGAAAACAGATTTAAAAACGATGGTGGAATATTTTCTATCGCAGAAGAAACGCCAGCTGAAAAAGAATAAAAAACTGCAACTAGACAAAGCAGCGATGGAAATACTTTTAAATTATTCCTATCCTGGAAACATCCGAGAACTGGAAAATATAATTTCACGGCTGTATGTTTTCAATGAAGAATCGGTTGCTGCAGATGTTTTACCAAAACGTCTTAGCCAAGAACCGATCAACAAACCAATGCACTGGGAATTTATAGAAAAGGAGCACATCGAGCGCGTTTTGAAACATTTCAACGGCAATAAACGGCAAACGTCTCTCGCAATTGGCTGGGCAATTAATACCTTGGTGACGAAGATGGAAAAATATGGGATAAAGGAAAATTGAAATGATTTTTCATTCTTAAATGACTTAATATTTCCTAAATTCAAGTAAATAAATGAAATTCTATAACGATGATAATCTAAACCTATACTTTCGATTATCATGATATACTAAAGTGGTACTTTCGATTGTTCGTATTATAAAAAGTACTACTTCTTTTATCTTATCGACCAAAATACTTGAATTTAATGGTTTTGAGAGCAGTGTAAAATAGATTTAAAAACAATTTTAGATTTTTTTCTAAGAATAAACAGTAAACGTCTCTCGCAATTTTCTGGGCAATTAATACCTTGGTGACAAAGAAGGAAAAATATGGGATAAAGGAAAACGAAACGGTTTTTCATTCTTAAATGACTTAATATTTCCTGAATTCAAGTAATAAATGAAATTCAAACCGTTGACAAAAAGCACTTTAAATTATTGAGTGATCTGATTCCCTCTGAGCATTTTTATCTGGCGTTGCAGGCTTAGTAAATTATTGAATTACTCCCTTATTCTTCAAAAATTCTTGCACAATAAAGGCTTCAAATTGAGATTTGTTGTCATTTCTAACAATAAATTGCTCTGGTAATGGGTAATTTTAAAACATTTCTTCAAAAGCTTAATTACGTCTTCAGATTTAATGCTAATTGCAATATATTGGCCTAATAGACATCTAGAACACACGACAATATTTCCCTAAAAAATTGGAGTTGTACAACTTAATTAACAAGGATAACTTGTCGGTAATAAATTAATTAAATAGCATAACTAGGAAGATTTTTGAGATTAAAACACCTAATTATCTATTTTCTAGTACATTCACGAAAAAAAATACAATTAATTGTTAAATCTGCGTTTTGTTGACATATATTTGTATAATTAAAATTACTATTTTTTATCAAAACTCATTATTTGAAATTTTGGGGATTGTACAATATTTAGCTAATTAAATAGCCAACGAACAAAAAAGAAAGTAAAATGAAATTATTTATTCTAGCCACGTTTTTAATCTTTGCCAGTTATTCTATCTCTCAAGAATCTTCTTTTTCAAGTTTAGAAAGTTTAGAAAATTTAATGTCTTCCAAAGCTACAAAAGCGGATAGTATTATAAAATCAAAAGGATTTTTGGATTCAGAAGTGAATGGACTGATGATTATTTACCTGAAGAATAATGAGCGCTTGTCTTTCCAATCAAACCCAAGAGAGGTTACATTGCAGTCTGTATTCAAGGATACGTATCTCAAAATAAGTAACCAGGTTGCAGATAATTACACGCTGTTGAATAACAATGATACAATTGTTATAAATGCAAAAAGTTACAAGGCTTCAACATTTGAAAACGGGATGTATAAAATTTCTTTTTGGACGGAGTACAACAGCACAAAAAAGACAAATGTCTATTTAATTCGAATTTTAAAAAATCCAGCAATTACCAATTCACCACCTGTGAAAAAAGAGACTGAAAAACAAACAGTCACTATTCCGGAAAAAGTAAAATTAGGAATTATAACTAAACCAATTAAAAGAGCGGATACTGATTCACTTAATCTAAAAAAATCAAATACGAGTTTAGTTTATGATGGAATTCCATGTAAAAAAATCAATTTAACAGGTGGTTTTGGGTTTTATCGTTATTTGCACATTCCTGGTCCAGGATGGAATGGTACAATAAATAACACATCGGAAGGTCTCATTGCTTGGAATTTTGGGCTTGAAATTAGTAAAACAGATAGCATGATTAAAAAAGGCAAAAATTATATAAATACAAAAATCGATATAAATGCCACTTCTTTTTTAGGTATGCAGCGCTATTATGCGGATGGAATTACTTCTGGTTTTCAAACGATGTATTTATCTAAAAATTACCTTACAATTGGCTTGATATCAGAAATCAGAAGAAAAAAAGAGTCGTTATTATTTAATTTTTGCCCAGGTCTTAACTGGACAACGGGTAAAATAGAATCTGTTGGAAGAGAGGGTTTCGTTACTCCATCCGCACAAATAGGAGAATATTATCAACACAACTTCATTTCAAAGAAAACAAACAAGGAAAAGGTTTTTATGCGATTTGGATTTGAGCAGTTTTTCTCCATGAAGGGAGGCTATATGGGTCAATTTGTAGTAACATTAGGATTTTAAATTAAA
>JBEDAD010000147.1:0-11737 GCA_041177985.1 Bacteroidota bacterium
TCGGATTAATATTCCGACTTTTTAGACTCCGCGATTGTTTTGGTTAATAATTCCGTAATATTGTGTTAAAAATTAATTTATACGTATGAAAAACGGCCTTTTAGTGCTTTTATTTCCATTCCTTTTTGTACTAACAGATGTGTTCATACGGTTTTCTTTGATTCAGTTGTATTCTACGAAGCAATTGTTTTTTTATGCCCTTTCGGTTATTGCTTCTGTTCTATTTTTTGTTTGTATACTGCTGTTTTTAAACGCATTAAAATCCAGAATCTTTCTGTTTAATTCCATTTTGGCTCTTTTTTCAACGTATTTGGTGGTTTCCATTCTGGGTTCCTACGCGTTCTTCTATTTTAATGGTTTTTTTCCGAATTATTATACATACGAATACTTCAAAAATGAACCGTTAAGTGCCATGGTTTTGGTCAAGGATTCTATTAATTTCTTAGAAATAGGTATTCTTTTAGGCACCATTTTTGGCGTGTTTATGCTTCTTAGAAAATTGTGTTTGCGCGATTTGAACTTGAAATCCAAACGCTGGATTATTTCTTTGTTTGCGCTCTATCTTGGTGTTTTTTCAATTCTCGTTTTTAAATTAAAAAAGTACGACCAATGTTTACTGGTGGACACCAATTTTTCTGCCGCTGTTAGCAGACATATCATCGATTGGGAAACAGAACGCAAATTTACGGGCAAAGGATTGGGCGAAAGAAAGCCTATTTCATTGCAGAAAACGGCGGAAAAACGCGATTTCAACGTGCTAGTTGTGGTGTTCGAAAGTCTCCGCAAACAAAATTTGGAAGCGTATGGTTACCAACGAAAAACAACGCCAAATTTCACACAGTTTGCAAATGATCATCCGTCCGAATTCTTTGTATTTAAACATCCCTACACGGTTTCATCCACAACAATGTTGGCTGTTCCAGCTGTTTTGAGCGGAATTGCGCCCTACCAGGATCCAAAAATATTTTACAGCCAACCCATACTTTGGGATTTTGCAAAAATGCTGAATTACCGCAATTTTTTCGCTTCGTCGCACAGCTTGGAATGGTACCGTTTCGATCGCTTTTATAAAAATGAAAAAGTCGACCAACTTTGGTGCAAAGAAACGAGTGGAAAACCATTTTTCAATGATCTTGGGGTGGATGACAAATATACGATAGCGCATGTAAATAGCTTAATTCGAAAAAAGTCGGAGAAACCGTTTTTTGGAATCGTGCAATTGAATTCAACGCATTATCCATACAATGTTCCGAAAGAATTTGTGAAATGGAGTGGTTCTTTTCTGGACGAATACGATAATGCCATTCTTTACCAGGATTATGTGATTGGTAAATTGTTTTCGCAACTGAAAAAAAGCGGGAAATTAGACAATACGGTAATAATTTTCACGAGTGATCATGGGGAATCGTTGAAAGACCACCATAATATTGGACATGTGGACAGTTATTATGCGGAAACAATTTCTGTTCCACTTATGCTGTATTTGCCAAACGGAATTGCTGCACATCTGGATCGAAAAGTGCTGCGAGAAAACCGTTCAAAAACGACGTCTAATATCGATATCGCTCCAACAGTAATTTCGCTTTTGGGTTTGACGGGTAACAAAGAAGTTGGTGCGTTGCTGAAAAATTATACGGGCTATAGTTTGTTCACGAAAATTCCAAAAGACCGCGCTTTAATAACCATGAATAACAATAAAATCGCACGATTCAAAGTTGGGATTTCTATCGTTCGTGGTAATTTTCATTACATTCACCGTACGAATATCGTTCCGAATCGGGAAGAAATCTACGACATTAAAAAAGACAAAAAGGAAGCAAGAATTTTACCATTGAACGGAAAACACAGGCGAATCAAAGAACTGATGAATTGCTTTAAACAGTATCCGCTCTGCACAAAATATTTACCGCAGTCGCAACCCCGATAAAGGCACCATTCCTTCTAATCTCAAACGGTCTGAAATGTCCCAAACTTGCAATTTTATTTCCGGATCTTCTAGTTTTAAATCGATAGAAATTATTCCAAAATGGTTTTGCATTATTGGCTCTCCAAGCCGAAATTTATTAGGTGTTGCAAAGCCCCATTTTTCGGTTAATCCACTCGCTGTCAAATCGTAAATAGGATACGTGTATGGGTTTTTAAGGAGCGATAATTCGGAATAATGCACATCGCCGGAAATGAAGAAAACACCGTTTGCTTGCGTGGATTGAATCAGTTGCAGCATGCGTTGTTGTTCGTGCGGAAAATTTGCCCACGTTTCATACCCATTGTATTCTGTTGCGAATTGTGTGCTGGAACCAATAATTCGAATGTCTGCAGTTTTCCGAAGTTCTCCTTCCAGCCAGCGCCATTGCTCTGCGCCAAGAAGTGTAGAATCCGCCGTTGTATATGGCGAATAATCTAGATCATACAAATGCGTAGAATCGCCAATCAAGGAACCATCGTATGGAAGCAGATCGTCCCGAAAAGTGCGGTTGTCAAGAAGTATTATCTGAACCGTTTTTCCAGCTAGTAGATACAAATAAGAAGTGTAAATTCCTGCATGTTTTCTGCGTTCAGAATTTTTCGGTTCTTTAAAAAAACGCAAAAAAATCTTTTTGGATTGTTCTTTTTTGGAGTAATGTCTGCCGATGTCATTTTGCCCATAATCGTGGTCATCCCAAGTTGCAATAATGGGTATTTTCTCACGAAACAAACGGAAATCCTTGTTTTTTGAAAGTTTACGGTATTTTCTTTTCATTTTACACATACTGTAGGTGTCTGCGTAAATATTGTCGCCCATATAAATAAATAAATCCGGATGGTGCTGCGCGATTACAGAAAAAATAGGCAAGGGCTTATCTTGGTTGCTGCACGAGCCGAAAGCAATTGTCATCGTGCTATCTTGTGCGAAAATGAAATTTGAAATGCTTAAACTAAAAAGGAATAAAATGGTAATTTTCATGTGTAAATTTTAACTCGATCTTCTTCTCGATTATAGATTTTAAAGGTAGTTAAATATCGAGAAAGAAGAATTATCGGCACGATAAATTTATCGTAAATCGCCTGTATTCAACCCTTTTTTTTTCTTTTTGAAGTAACCTTAAATCGGACTAACCAGCGTTAAAACGATTAAATTTTAACGCTAATTTTTTTATTCGCTTAAAAAAGGATGCTGTTCATTGAAAAAAAAAAGGTTTAATACCATTAATCGATACATTATCAAAAAAATGAAGAATAGGTGGTTTGATTCTATTTTAAACGCTGGTGTTACACCAGACTTGGATGCGTTTGATGGCAATTGCATCCGAGCGATGAATAGAATTGGTTTTTTCGGTGCACTTGCCAGCTCTATAGGAATTAGTTACGG
The DNA here is from genome assembly GCA_041177985.1 of Bacteroidota bacterium. Lineage (GTDB taxonomy): Bacteria > Bacteroidota > Bacteroidia > Flavobacteriales_D > Crocinitomicaceae > M0103. Next base: position 3,350 of record JBEDAD010000147.1, read on the forward strand.
CTTTTTTTTAGAGGATGCGTATTCCTCCAATCTAAGTGTCGTCATATTTCCTTTTCTCGTCAGTATTTTACTTTTGAACCGCTATCAAAAAAACTTACTGGCAATATTCCTTGGATTTGTTGCACTCTCCATGACCATAGCGTTTTTTTCAATTATAAATGGGGAAGATTCGGCAACTCATTTTTTATTTTCTACCGCTATTATTTCACTTTCTCTATTTTATAGAAAAGAAAAATCTATTCGTTATTTCTTCGGAAGCATGGGAGTAATTTTAATTGCGGCAATTGTTGTGGGACTTAGCTTCCATTATAGTTGGCAACTTTTCCCTCAAAATAGTGAATTGGATTCTCACTTTCAGCGACGCTTGATTTATTTTATTTTACTATTTTCTTCTGTTTTACTCACTTTTATTTTGGTTTATTCCTATAAAAAGAATTATGAATTTCTGGCAAATGCTGTGGAAGAACAAGAAACATTGCTTGCAGAATTGAACCATAGGGTGAAAAATAATATGGCAATTATTGTCAGTTTATTGAATATGCAAAAAAATAGAACGGATAATTTAGAAACCCAAGGAGCATTGCAGGATGTGCACGATCGGGTGATGTCGATGGCGTTGGTTCATCAAAAAATGTATCAGAATAAAAGTATTAGCATGGTGGAATTTGCGCCTTACATTACGGAATTGATTGCCGAAATAAGAAATTCAATTGACTTAAAGAAAAATATTACGTTCAAGACAGAAATTGAACCAATTCAGCTGGATCTTTCTACTACAATTCCTTTGGGTTTAATTTTGAATGAACTAATCACCAATGCCATCAAACATGCCTTTCCAAGTAAGGAAAATCCGGAGATTTTTATCGCATTGAAAAAAGTGGATCAAACTCATTTTGAAGTGTTGGTTGCAGATAACGGTATTGGATCATCACCGTCCCATCTACCGAAAAGTAATGGTTTAGGTTTAAGTTTAATTGAATCCTTAACCGAACAAATCAACGGTAAATGTGAATTTAAAACGGATAATGGCTTACGCTTTAAATTAATTGTTCCAATCCGTAAATTTAAAAACTGAAGCAGAAACTTGATTTTCAACTAAATTAGCGGGATATTCATCTTTCAGTTATTTTAGATGCCTTCTAATTTTAGTAAAAAAATGTCACAAACGCACTGTTATTGCGGAAATTCCGCGTCCTTTTCAGAATGTTGTCAGCGGTTTATAAGCGGTAAGGAATTTCCTGAAACACCGGAACAATTAATGCGTTCTAGGTATTCGGCATACGCAACCGGAGAAATTGATTACATAATCGATTCCACGCATCCGTCCACTAGAAAATTGTATTCACGCACTGAAATGGCGCGTTGGATGCTTTCCAATAAATGGCTGAAGTTGGAAATTATTAAAAGCGATGGTGCACTAGTGGAGTTCAAAGCGCATTTTGTGAAAGGTTTAAAATCGCCGGAAATTCACCACGAACGTTCTACGTTTCAAAAAGAGGAGGGAAGATGGTATTTTTTAGACGGAATAGACCCAAATTATTAATTCTTTTTCAGAAATTTACACGAGCTGCTCCAATTCAAAGAAAATTTAAGGATTTACTAAAAATGTTTGTTTCCTTTGAACCATTTTGAAGTATAGGTGTACACGTTAAAAAATATAATTAGTATGCGAAATTTTAGTGTGTTTCTTCTTTGTGCTTTTGCATTCACTGCTTTTTGTCAGGTTAACACGCAAAGTTTGGAACTAAACTCCAACTCCAATGCCAACTCTAATTCCAACTCTCAATCCATTTCCATTCCCGCGGTAGAGGAAACTATTAAAGTGGAGCAGGAAGGGTCAGTAAAAGAGAATAAATTGCAAAATAAACCTGCCACAAAAAATCAACTTCAAGAAAATCAAGATCTAAAAAAAGAACTTCAAGGAAAAGACGCGGATGATCAGATTAACATGTCTTCTTCTGAAAGCGCATTGCAGCTTGTTACTTCTACTTTTACGTTGGCGAAGCAAATGGCTTCCAGTCAGCGTTCACAGCGTTCACCGACCGTTGATCAGCAAGTTCAAATGGATAATCTCGTACAGGTTTTGGAGAAATCGTCTCCGGAATCCTTCGAATACCATTATTTTAAGTTTGTTGCAGGAAATTATTCCGTTGCATTAGTGGAACATCTGAAAAAAGCGGAACTTCTGCGGCCTACAAATTCCGATGTTCACATTCAATTTGTCGCGTATTATTGGTGCATGAATGAAAAACGAAAAGCGCTTCCTTACCTGGAAAAACTGATGGGTTCCGGACGACTAAATTGGTCAATTTTGAACTATTCTAAAGATTTGCTAAGATCTGTTCCTTCTCAGGGAACTTTAGTTACCCACGGAATGGAGGATTCGTATGCATGTCTGTACCTGCAAATTTCCGAAGGGATCAGAACAGATGTTAACGTTATTTCATTGGATCTTTTGCAAAGTGAAGCTGTTCAGAAACAGTTACTGGTCTACGGTTTCAATTTACCGCAGAACACTACAATTGATGTCGCCTATTTAAAAGAGTTTTGTGTGCAAAATAACACACGGAATATTGCGCTTTCCATGACTATTCCCAAGGAATATTTAATTCCGATTCAAGAGAATTTATTCGTTACTGGTTTGGTTTTAGAATATAAAACAGATCTTTCTTACCAAAATAGTGCACGCAACGAATATTTATGGAATTATGAATTCATCAAATTAATAATTATGGAAGCCTCTAATGAGAAAGAAAGGCAATTAACAGCAAATTACCTTCCTATGCTTTTGATACTTCGAAATACGTATAAGCTAACGAACGAAACAGAAAAATTGGCATTAATTGAGGAGGTCTTGACCCAAGTTGCAGTCCAGTCGCGTAAACAGGAACAAATCCAAAAAATGAAAAGTTCGGATTGATGCGATTATTCAAAGCACAGCATAAAAAAATGAACGATGAGGCATTGATGCAAGCAATTGCCAATGGGGATAAATTCGCATTTGATGAAATTTATCACCGGTATGCTAGCCCATTACTCGGTTATTTTATGCGTTTGCTTTGGCGAGATAGAGAGAAAGCGGAAGATTTTGTACACGATATATTCGCAAAGATTATAAACAAACCAGAGTCTTTTGATGTGACGCGCTCTTTCAAAACATGGTTGTATTCTGTCGCCAACAATATGTGTAAGAATGAATACAAAAAGCAAGAAGTGCGCCGTGGAACTTCCACTGGTTTAGACAATCATTTCGCCCTGTTTGATCCATCCTCAAATGTATTGAACGAAGTGCAGGATATGATTTTTCAAGAAGCGTTTCAAAAAAGCATGACAGATTTAGATCAAAAACACAAAGAGGTATTTGCTTTGCGGCATTTGGATGGACTTTCCATTAAAGAAATTTCAGAAGTTCTTGAAACGAATGAGGGAACAATCAAATCTAGATTATTCTATGCAACGAAGTATTTAGCAGCAAGTTTAAGTGAATTTAATCCTTTAGAAAATCGATAATAATGGAAAATGAATTGGTGGAAATCGTCCGCTTCAAGCGCTATATTGAACTTTCTCCGAGGGAGAAGGACGATTTAAAAGAATGGTGTAATTCAGAAGAGGAATTTGACCAGTTGAAGGATGTCATGCAGGCAACAGCAGCGCTTTCAATGTCCGAGAAAGTATTTCCAAAAAAAGAAACGAAAGCTTCTCTGGATCAACTTTTTTCTCAAAAACAGGGTGAAAAAAAACCAGTTTTTTGGTACAATTCCATCTTGACAGTTATTTTTCCAACGGAGAAAAAATGGATCTACCGTCCTGTTTTTCAATTCGCAGCGGTTTGTCTGTTGGTGGTTTTACTATATCCGTTTTTTGCTTCGAAAGAAATCGTGGAGGAAACGCGTCAAGTCGCAACAACGGATAACGGAACGAACATAAAACAAACAGAAACGCCAAAATCAACTAACGAGAAAAAGAAGGCTTTGAACGTTTCTACTTCGACAGAAAACCAAGAAACCGCAAACAGCGAGAATCCAGAAGTTGTTGGACAGCAACGTTTGGTTGCAACAAATTATGCGGATCAAACTGGGAGTGCTCAAATCCAGGAAGAAATAGCATTTTCGGATGGTGCACAAAGCGGGATTGAAAGAGCTGTTTCCACGATGGAATTCTCTCCGTTTTCAGGAGGTTCAGGAGTTTCAAGAGATACGTACCAGGATGAAAAATTCGATGAAAATAGGGTACACACAAATAGGTCACAATCCGCTGCGAAGCAACCTGGTTTGTTCGATTTATTGACCGCAACATTTTAATTAACAGATAAAATTAGCGCATAAAAAAGCGCCTTCACGATGAATGAAGGCGCTTCAAGCGTTTTAAATTAATATCAATAGTAGATTGCTCTTCTTACTTTTGCAACGTGTTTCGCTAAACGAATAACTTGTTTCGTATACCCAAATTCATTATCGTACCAAGCGTATAAAACAACATTTTTCCCGTCTTTAGAAACGATTGTTGCATGTGAATCAAATACGGAACAACACGTATTTCCAATAATATCACTCGAAACAAGTTCTGGATCGTACGAATAAAAGATCTGATTCACCAAATTGCCATTCAATGCAGCATCTTTCATCAACGCATTCACTTCATCAACGGAAGTATCACTGTTTAACTCCAGACTTAAAATTGCAAGAGAACCGTTTGGCGTTGGAACACGCACGGCATTTGCCGTTAATTTATCCATAAGATCTGGAATAACTTTCGTAACAGCCGCACCAGCTCCAGTGGATGTAATTACCATGTTTATTGCTGCAGCGCGCCCACGACGTGGTTTTTTGTGCATATTATCCAATAAATTCTGGTCGTTTGTGTAAGCGTGAACGGTTTCAATATGGCCTTTAACCACGCCATATTTATCGTTTATAACTTTCAAAACTGGTGAAATTGCATTAGTTGTGCAAGATGCAGCAGAAAAAATATTCTCGTTTTCTAAATCCAATGTGTCTTGGTTGATACCATAAACAATGTTTGGAATTTCTTTTCCAGGAGCCGTTAAAATAACCTTGGAAACACCTTTCGCTTGAAGATGACGCGATAACGCTTCTCGGTTCGTGAAAACACCTGTATTGTCGATAACTAGTGCATTTTGAATGCCGTAGCTTGTATAATCAATATCTTCCGGATTACTAGCGTCAATCATTTTTACGATTTGACCATTAATAATCAAGGCTTTATTTTCTAGGTCTTCAATTACGGATCCTTTAAATGCGCCGTGCACAGAATCGGTTCTTAAAAGGGAAGCACGTTTGATAATATCCGCATTGGTTGAACCACGCGTTACAATCGCTCTCAAACGAAGTTGTTGTCCTTTTCCAGCTTGTTTGATTAATTCCCGTGCAGCCAAACGCCCAATTCTACCAAAACCATACAAAACAACGTCTCTAGGTTCTATCACGCGGTTATTGGAAACGCCGAAATTTGCAAGTTTCTTGGATAAAAAATCTGCTTTTGAAGCATAATTTGCGTGCTCCGCCAACCATTCACTGGATAATTTACCTATGTCCAATTTGGATGGTGCAAGTTCCATTTTAAATATCTCTTCCGCTAGTTCGGAGGAGGTAAATACATCAATTGGTTTATTTACAACTTTCCGAGCATATTCATGTAAATTCAAGATTTCGGAGATGGTTACGTCTGTTAAGTGGTTGCGAAAAAGAACAAGCTCGATTCCTTTCTCATACATTAACTCTCCAATTTTATTCGATAATTTTACAGCAGCACGTTCTCTTTCAACGTGCGATTTAAGTTCTTTTTCGTAACCTCCTGCAGCTTCCATTTCTTTCACTTTTAGTAATTGTTTTTATTTATATTTAACGGGTAATTTTAAAAATTGTATAAAGCAAAAAAGGCTGTCCACAAACGTAGACAGCCTTTTTTTTATCCCAAATATGCTTTGAGCAATTTGTTTCGAGAGGTATGTCGCAACCTTCGAATGGCCTTCTCTTTTATCTGACGAACGCGTTCGCGTGTCAAATTAAATTTAGAACCAATTTCTTCCAGTGTTAAACCATGATTCATTCCGATACCGAAAAATAAACGGATGATTTCTCTTTCTTTATCTGTTAATGTACTCAGGGAACGCTCGATTTCTTTTTGAAGGGATTCCGCCATTAATGCGTGATCCGCTTTTGGAGAATCTGCATTTGCCATCACATCCATTAATGTTCCACCATCTTCTGAAGTGGACAATGGTGCATCCATCGATACGTGGCGACCTGAAACGTTTAAACTTTCTTTGATTTTATCTTCTGGAACTTCCAGTGCTTCTGCTAATTCTTCCGCTGACGGTGGACGCTCAAATTCTTGTTCCAAGCGCGAAAAAGCTTTATTGATCTTATTTAACGAACCTACTTGGTTCAACGGTAATCTTACAATTCGCGCTTGTTCCGCTAATGCTTGCAAAATAGATTGACGAATCCACCAAACAGCATACGAAATGAATTTAAAACCACGGGTTTCGTCAAATTTTTGTGCTGCTTTAATTAAACCCAAGTTTCCTTCGTTAATTAAATCTGGTAGGGTTAATCCCTGATTTTGGTATTGTTTCGCCACAGAGACAACGAATCGTAAATTTGCTCTCGTTAATTTCTCCAAGGCTTTTTGATCTCCTTGCTTTATTTTTCGGGCTAATTCTACTTCCTCTTCTGCTGTTATCAACTCCTCTTTACCAATGTCTTGCAAGTACTTGTCTAAGGATTGACTCTCGCGATTGGTAATCGACTTGGTAATTTTTAACTGTCTCATCCGCTTTTAAATTCGTCTTTTTAAAATTTGTGTGTGGGAAATTTTTCACAAAGGTACAACCAAAAGATACAGATTTCCAAAAAAATCAGTACTATTTTTTAGTTACAAGCTATTGTTTGATTTTCTAGGCGCTATTTGCGTTTTTCGCGTCTTCGCTGTTAAAACACCGTCAAAAAATCCGTCAAAAATCGTGCCCTTTTGTTTTTACCTTTATAATCCAAAACCAAAGTATTCTTTCTTTCCACTTTCGGATAAAACTTCCAGTAAAATCCCCTTGTTTCCGCCATTTAGTTTTGTTGTCAATTGTTCCACTGTTTCCACCGGTTCGTTATTCACTTTAGTGATGACCATTCCCGGCTGCAAACCAATAGATTTAAGTTTTCCGGAGGTTAAAGTGCCAATTTTAACGCCATTTGAAATATTGAGTTCCTTTCTATCTTTACTGGTTAATTCTAGAAATGTCGCACCCAAAGCAACGTTTTTAGCAATTTCCTCTTTTGATACTAACTTTGTTTCCCCATCTTGGTTACGCAAAACAAGTTCTTTTATTTCTTCATTTCCATTTTTACCGCGAATAGTGAGTGAAACTTTATCGCCAGGTCTTCTTTTTCCAATCTCTTCCTGCAATTCGGCAACGGAATTCACTTCTTTTGTTCCAATTTTTAGAATGACATCCCCATCTTTAACGCCTGCTTTTTCAGCACTTCCATTGTCTGTAACTTTGGAAATGAAGACGCCTTTTAAACTCGGTAATTTATTTGTCTCTTTGATTTCTTGGTTGATATCCGAGATTTGAACGCCTAAAAATCCGCGTTGTACAATTCCATAATCGATTAAATCTCGCATTACTTTATTTACCAAATTCACCGGAACAGCAAAGGAATAGCCAGAGTAACTTCCCGTTTGCGAAGCGATTGCAGTGTTTATCCCAACTAATTCTCCGCGTGTATTTACCAATGCGCCACCACTATTCCCTGGATTCACAGCAGCGTCGGTTTGAATGAAAGATTCTATCGGAACGATATCTTGTTTGGAACGATCCGCAAGCAAATTGATGTTTCGTGCTTTCGCAGAAACTATTCCAGCAGTTACGGTTGACGTTAAATTAAATGGATTTCCAACGGCTAATACCCATTCCCCAATGCGCAATTCGTCGCTATTTCCCAATGGAATTGCAGTAAATCCTTTTCCTTCAATTTTTAATACTGCAATATCTGTCGCGGGATCTGACCCAACTATTTTTGCTGTGTATTTTGAATTATCGTTGAGGATAACTTCAATTTCACTTGCATCTTGAATTACGTGGTTGTTTGTTACAATATATCCTTCCGAAGAAATTATCACACCGGATCCTGCGCCAGCACCATATTGTTTGAATTCTCTACCACCAGCTCCCGGACCGTAAAAGAATTCCTGGAATGGATCGCGCTGAAAGGAGGTTTTTACCACTTTTGTTGTGACGTGCACAACCGAATTAATGGTGCTTTCAGAAGCGTCGATAAAATTTGGACCTGCGGCATTCATTCCTTCCAAATTCACTGAACGTGCATGAAAGTTTCGATTTCCATCGATAACTTCTTCCGACAAACTGCT
>JBEDAD010000148.1:0-3697 GCA_041177985.1 Bacteroidota bacterium
TGGAGAAATTAGAGTAAAAGACAACGATCATTGAAAACCACAAAAAACCATAAAATATCTCAATACGCTTTAATTGTAACGAATTAATCTTATTTTCGTAATTGTCTTAGAGTCTTTAAAAAGTACAAACACTGCCATGAGTAACAACACTGTTTTCTTTAAACCCCGCTTAACGGGAAAACGTTTCGAGGATCATGCTATGCCAGTGGAATTATTGAGCGATTTTGCGGCTCTAGAAGAATTACTTATTGAATTAGCAAAACAAAAATATTTGGAAGCTAATCCCGATAGAAAAAGAATTCCTAAAGGTTTTACAGACGGAATTTCATTGAAATTATCAGGGATTGAACAAGGGAGTGTATTACCCTCATTTGTTTTGGCTTCTGCAATTGCTACCGGTGGGTTGTTTAGTGGTAATGATTCAGCTTTAACGTATTTTGAACAAGCAAAACAGCAATTTATTGAAGTCGTGGCTGCTTCGCACAATGATAATTTGAGCAATGCATTTTTTCCTACAAATTATCTCAGTTATTTTAATCGAATTGGTAAAAATTTAATGGACGATGAAGCAATTGATTTCAATCCTTCAGAAACTACATGTAAAGCAATTCTAAACAAAAGTAGTCGCAGAAGAATTATTCTTTCAGCTGGGCAAAACGCGAACTATTCCGATAAGATAAAAATTAACGTTCAAGTATCTGAATTAGATAAATCGAAACAAACATTTACTATCGAGAATGGACTTATTCGAATTACTGGAATTACCGTCCCTTTGGAGCATAAAGTAACAATCTATAATTTATTTACAGAATACGAAAAAGGATGTTACGCTGAAATTCAGGGAACAGCTTTATTCAACCATTCAGAAAAAATAATAAATATTGAAAATATCGAACACATGGATGTATTAGACCCTATGGATGTTTCTGTTCGTTTGGATCAAATCGCTTTATTGGAAGAAGGATGGTATTATGGTGAAGGAATCAAAGTTGATGCTGAATCCTTGAAGGCCTTTAATATAATTTTTAACGCTAATTTTGAAAAAGAATTACCGCTTCCTGCGACATTTCCTTCAATTGATGGGAATATCCAAATGGAATGGAATAGTAATGTTCACGATATTTCTTTGAAAATAAACTTGGCTGATCAAACAGCTGAATTACACCATTTAAATTTGGTAACGGATGAAGAATTTGAAAAAACAGTAAACATCTTAAGCTCTGAGGATTGGATTTTCTTAAATGATTTCATCAAAAATACGATGTCATAAAATGGAAAACTCTACTTTACTACATCGTCAAGTTCACCCATCCTTCATTCAAAAAGAACAAGTTTCTTCACAAGTATTTGAGACCGAAAAGGCACAATTTATCTTAGAAGTAAGTTCTGTAGCTTTTACCCCAACTCCAAAAGATGAAAAAAAGTTGTCTGTTTATAATGGGGAAAAATATTCACCAAAAGAAGCATTCGAACATTTCACAAAATTTTACAATTCTGGTGGAGTTCTTTCTGTTAAAATAGAAGAATGTCGGTTGATTTCATTATCAGCTATTGAGGATAATAATCCTTTTGATGGCCACTCCTTTATTGATTTTAGTTCTTGTACAACGAATGGAGAAATCAAGCGGAACGCAAAAAAATTAAAAAAATATGCATTGGATCGAGGTTGGGGATATTTTCAAGAATAATTTATTTCCTTTCGAATGACCAACTTCCTCGAAATAACCGTCCAACGTGCCGCTATAGAATGGTTGCAAGAATTGGGTTACACCTACAAAGAAGGAGGCTTACTTGCCCGTGATCTTAAAAAAGTGGTTATCGAGGAAGATTTGCGTTCATTCTTGCAAACTACGTATCCAGAAATTCCAGCAACAGCCATCAACGAAGCGGTATCCATTTTCACGCAACAAGCCGCTATGGATGTGCATTACCGCAACAGAGAATTTCATTTAAAACTGTCCAAAGGAATTGCTATTTCATGGAAAGATACAACAGGAAAAGAATTGGCAAAACACATTTACCCAATCAATTATACGGAACCAGAAAAGAACCAGTTTGTTTGTTCGGATGAGGTAACCATTGTTGGAAAAAACTCACGCCGTGCAGATTTATTGGTGTATGTAAACGGTTTACCTTTGGTGGTGTTTGAGTTTAAAAACATGTTCAAACAAGATACGGATATCACAAATGCACACAATCAAATCGGGCATTACATCCAAGATATTCCTCAATTATTTGATTTCAATGCCTTGACCGTTATTTCGGATGGGCAAGAAGCGTTTCACGGCATGTTTGGTGCTTCCTTAAAATGGTTTGCTCCTTGGAAAAGTATTCATGGAACGGATATAGAACAAAACGATGACTTGCAATTGGAAACGCTTTTACGAGGTTTGTTTCCGAAAGCTACACTTCTCAATTATATCAAAAATTACATTTTCCACGAAGACCACAACGGCATGCTCATCAAGAAAGGAGCAAAATACCATCAATATTGGGGTATTTCTGCCGCTGTGGAAAGTACTGTAACGAAGATTAAACCAACTGGCGATGGTCGTTTGGGTGTTATTTGGCATACTCAAGGCTCTGGAAAAAGTATTTCCATGGCTATCTTAACGGGTATTTTGCGCCAGTTACCGGAAATGAGAAATCCAACGATTGTCATTCAGGTAGACCGCAACGATTTGGATCAACAACTCTATGAGAATTTTGTCTTGTGCAAAGATTTGGTTGGTGATGTGCACCATGCAGAATCAACCGACGATTTACGCGCTTTGTTGAGTTCGGATGGCGGAGGCGTTATTTTTACAACAATCGAAAAGTTTAGGTTAATAAAAGCCATCCCCCTCAATCCCCCTTCAAAGGGGGAAGCAGTTTCTCCCCTTGAGGGGAGACTAAGAGGGGTGGAAGACGAAATCACGCACCCAATCCTCACAGAACGTTACAACGTCATCGTTCTTGCAGACGAAGCGCACCGCACGCAATACGGTTTCCACGAAGGCGGTTATGCGCAAAACATTCGCCGTGCTTTGCCAAATGCTTCCTTTTTAGGATTTACAGGAACACCTGTCGACGGCAAAGATTCGGATACAGAACAAGTTTTTGGAAAAACAATCCATACCTACGATATCAAACAAGCAGTAGAAGACGGCGCAACGGTTCCGATTTACTACGAACCGAAAATGGTTCCATTAAACATCAAAGCTGAATTCACCGATGAACTAACCGAAATGGCGGAAGGTGAGGAGAGTGATAACAATGTTGTTTGGGCAGCGATTGAAGATGCTGCTGGTTCCGCTGACCGTGTTCAAAAAGTGGCAGCAGATATTTTGACGCACTTCAGTGCACGGTGTGAAGCATTAGAAGGAAAAGCAATGATTGTGGCAATGAGTCGCCGCAATTGTGTAAAAATATACGATGCGTTAACAGCCTTAGAAGGTTGTCCTGAAGTGGCAGTCATCATGACTGGAAATATTTCAAAAGATCCTGTAGAATGGAATCCACACATCCGCACGAAGGAAAGTATGGAAGGAATTAAAAAACGATTCCGCACACCAACAGATCCGTTGCAGATTGTAATCGTACGCGATATGTGGCTTACAGGATTTGATGCGCCGTGTGTGCATACAATGTACATTGATAAAGTGATGAAAGGGCACAATTTGATGCAAGCAATTGCACGTGTCAACCGTGTATTCGA
>JBEDAD010000149.1:0-3722 GCA_041177985.1 Bacteroidota bacterium
CCAAGTTGTCCTTTCCTGATCGTTTTCCTATCTTTGCAACTTTAATTCAAGATAATGGCAGATACAAGATATAATCTTCGGGGCGTTTCAGCAGGAAAAGAAGACGTGCATAATGCAATAAAAAATGTGGACAAAGGACTTTTCCCGCAAGCATTTTGCAAAATTGTACCTGATTATTTATCGGATGACGATGCCTATTGTATTGTAATGCATGCAGATGGCGCTGGGACAAAATCCTCTTTGGCTTACATGTATTGGAAAAAAACGGGCGACATTTCCGTTTGGAAAGGAATTGCCCAGGATGCATTAATCATGAATATCGATGATTTGCTATGTGTTGGAGCAACAGATAAAATCTTACTTTCCTCTACTATCGGAAGAAACAAGAATTTGATCCCGGGAGAAGTAATTTCTGCAATTATAAATGGAACAGAAGAATTACTGGAAACGCTTCGCAACCAAGGAATCGGCATCCATTCAACTGGAGGTGAAACTGCAGATGTTGGCGATTTGGTTAGAACTATAATTGTGGATTCAACAGTAGTTTGTCGCATGAAACGAGCGGATGTGATTTCCAACCATACTATTCAGCCGGGCGACGTAGTAGTTGGTTTGGCTTCTTTTGGTCAGGCAAGCTACGAATCAACTTACAATGGAGGAATGGGAAGTAATGGCTTGACTTCTGCGCGACACGATGTGTTCAACCATTCTTTAGCGGAAGAATTCCCAGAAACGTTTGATCCAAGCGTGCCAAAAGATTTGGTTTATTCCGGTTCAAAAAATCTAACAGATCCAGTAGAAAATTCACCAATCGATGCGGGAAAACTTGTGCTTTCCCCTACCCGTACGTATGCTCCGGTAATTAAAAAAATTCTAGATCTGCACCGTTCCGAAATTCATGGAATGGTACATTGTTCGGGAGGCGCGCAAACAAAAGTGTTGCATTTTGTAGACAATGTGCACGTTGTGAAAAATAATTTATTTCCAGTTCCACCGCTTTTCAAATTAATACAAGAAGAATCATCTACGGATTGGAAAGAAATGTATAAGGTGTTTAATATGGGGCACCGCATGGAGATTTATGTTTCACCAGAACTAGCAGATTCGATTATTGCCATTTCAAATTCTTTTGGAATTGCTGCGCAAATTGTTGGGCACGTAGAAGCATTTGACGGAAAGAAATTGACGATTGAATCTCCTTACGGCACTTTCGAATATTGATTTTAGAGTATTTTTAGTTAAAATCTGATAAAAAGTTATAACAAGTGAATTTTAGTTTAAATTTAAGCTATGAAAACTTTTATAACCACTCTTTTTTTACTTTTTGCTGTTGGTGGATTTAGTCAAACTACCTATTTTGTTAAAGACCATTCTACAAATGATTTAATCCCATTTGTAAAAATTCGTCCGAATACTGGCCCCCCATTTTTAGCAGATCTGGATGGTTCATTTTTATTGCAACTTGAAGTTTCAGTGATTGATATTCGCATCACAGGATACCGAGATACGCTAATTTCAGTTGAAAAAATAGAAAATACTACAATCCATCTAATTCCCCTTTTTCAAAATATTCCTGAAGTAATAGCTATTGCTGGAGAGAATCCGGCACACCGAATCATGGATCTCGTAATCGCTAACCGAAAAAAAAATAACCCGCTTGAAAACGATGCTTTCCGCTATGAAAGTTATAGCAAATTTACTTTTGACATTAACCGGGAAGCCATCGATTCTATCCCCAAGGAAACAACGGATTCAACATTGATAAGTATCCGAAAGTTCTTTACAGAACAATACCTTTTTATGTTGGAAAGTACTGCAACAAGAAGTTTCATCCCACCATTCAGTGATAAAGAAGAAATTACAGCATTTAAAGTTTCCGGATTTTCAGACCCGATGTTTTCTACATTTGCGAACGAAATGCAGTCCTTTAGTTTTTATGATAACCAATTTGAACTGCGCGGAAAAACATACATAAATCCAATCGCATTTGGCGGAACAAGAAGGTATCTTTTTGTTTTAGAAGACACTACAGTCGTGAATAAGGATACCACATTTACCATTTTTTACCGCCCAAGAAAAGGGAAGAATTTTGATGGAATGACAGGAAGGTTGTATATTAACACAAATGGTTATGCAATCGAAAAAGTCATTGCTTCGCCGTATTCGGACACTACTGGCACAGAAATTACAATAATTCAAGAATATGCCTTCATTGATTCCAGAAAATGGTTTCCTTCGAAATTGAGTACAGAAATTTCATTCCATCGCATTACAATTGGAGCAGGTAAGTCAAGATTAAAAAATGCTTTTATTCAGGGAAAAGGCAATACCTATATAAAAAACATAGTTTTAAATCCGCCGGATTTAGTAAAAAGAGATTTCAAAAACGTCTCAGTAGCTGTGTCCGAAGATGCGGGAACTATTACAGATGAAATTTGGGATACATTGCGCACGTATTCCATTTCAGAAAAGGAAAAACGCAGGTATTTCATGATGGATAGTGTGTCGAAAGAACAAAATTTAGATCAAAAATTAAAAATGCTTTCCCTTTTGGCGCAGGGAAAAGTTCCACTGGGAAAGGTAAATTCAGATCTTTCAAGAATTCTAAATTTTTCCTTGTATGAGGGATATCGATTTGGTGCAGGTTTGGAATCTTCTAAAAAACTTCTAAAAAAAGCAACTTTTGGAGGCTATTTTGGTTGGGGAACACGCGATAGAGATTGGAAGTATGGTGCATATTCCAAGATACAACTTTACAAAAAAAGAGAGTTGAATCTATCTTTGCGTTACCAGCAGGATTTATTGGAGCGCGGAGGCACCATGTTTCAAAATGACATTTTCACTTTGAACTCCGACAACTTGTATCGCCAATTTTTTATTCAAAACATGGAAAAACAGCGCCTTGGAGAAGTTGTTCTTTCGGGAAATATTCGGTCGAACATAAAAATTTCTATAATCGGAAATTACCAGCGTATCCAAACAACAGATGGTTACAACTTTGCAGCACTAGGTGATTATGTTCCTGTGCCACTAAAGCATGATTTTGATCTTGCAGAAACCTCCTTTGAATTAACCTGGAATATCCGAGAGAAAATTCTACAACTCGGAGAAAACAGCATTTCCAAAGGAACAAATTATCCTAAAATTCGATTTAAAGCAACGAAAGGTTGGAAAAATTGGTTGGACTCAGAATTGAATTATACTCGATTTTACTTGGAAATTCAGCAAGAAATAGCTGTTAGAGGAGCAGGAAAATTGAATTGGAAAATAAGTGCAGCTCAAACACTAGGAGATGTTCCTTTATTTCTGCTGCACGCTGGAAATGGAACCGGAAGAAACTGGAATTTATCGGTAATGAATACATTTGAAACGATGCTGCCATCTGAATTTTATAACAGTTCGCAAACTACAGTATTTACGCGTTTTACATTTAATTCATTCCAAACAAAAGCAAACTGGAACGAACCTCAAATTGGAATACACCATGCAATGGGCTATGGTGAAATGAATACAAAAGCGAATCATTCCATTAGTTTCCAATCCATGGAGAAGGGATTCTTTGAAGGTGGCTTAATCCTAAACAATTTACTTTCTACCAATTCTATTGGATTAGGAATTGCCGGATTTTACCGCTACGGTTCTTATTCTCAATCCGATTGGCGGAAAAACATTGTGCCAAAAATCACACTTTCAATCCATTTCTAAAGGGTCATTTCTAAAAG
>JBEDAD010000150.1:0-2546 GCA_041177985.1 Bacteroidota bacterium
TAACTTTAATATTTTCACTCATTCCTTTCACTCCGGGAACTAAGCCGCAAATGCCACGAATAATCATTTGAATTTTAACGCCTGCTTGGCTAGCTTCATATAATTTATCAATTAGCTTTGGATCTGTAAGATTATTGATCTTGATTCTAATGGATGCTGGAAGATCTTTTTTAGCGAAGGCTATTTCCTGATCGATTAAGGCGTTGAACTTTCGTCTCGTGTTGAACGGTGAAACGATTAATTCTTTAAAAATTCCACGGTCTAAGTTATTTTCCAATAAGCGGAAAACTTTTTTCACTTCCCTGGAAATGGCAACGTTTGCAGTTAAAAGAGAAATATCGGAATAAATTAGCGCAGTTTTTTCGTTAAAATTCCCCGTTCCAACGTAGGTTATAAGTTGTTCTTGTCGGTTGGAGACTCTGGTAATTTGCATTAATTTGGAATGGACCTTCAAATCTTGAACGCCATATATTACTTTGGCGCCATTTTCACGCAGATTATTTGCCCAAAACACATTGTTTTCCTCGTCAAACCGCGCTTGAAGTTCGAGCACCACAGTTACATTTTTTCCATTCAGAACTGCAGACATTAATGCATTCATTATTTGAGAATGCGCTGCAACTCGGTATACATTTATCTTAATAAAAGTAACTTTTGGGTCGATTGCTGCTTCGCGTAAAACATCTACAACATAATCGAACCGCTGGTAAGGGAAATGCAGCAAAACATCTTTGGCTAAAATGGTCTTTATCAAACTTTTTTGTCCTTCTAAATCCGGGTGATTTACCGGTGGTTGGGCTGGATATAAAAATTCCGGATGTTCAAAGGACGGGAAAGACATAAAATCCTTGAAATTGTGGTATTTTCCTCCAGGAATCGTATTAATTCCAAATTTTAAATTCAGCGATTTCAATAAATGATCGAGAAGGTCTTTCGGCATTTTTTCATCGTAAACAAACCGAACAGGCTTTCCTTTTTTTCGTTGTTTTAAACTTTTCTCGATTTTTTCAATTAGTGTAAAAGCAAGATCATCATCTAGGTTCAACTCTGCATCGCGTGTAAATTTGAAGGTATACGCCTCAACGGTATCAAATGTGAAAATTGAAAAAATATTTTTCAGGTGCAGCCGTATAATGTCATCCAAAAGCAGAACATATTCCTTTTCCCCTTCTTTGATGCGGTAAAATCGTGGGAATTCAGACGGTATTTTAATCAGTGCAAATTTGACGGTTTTTTTATTCTCGGAAAGCATGCGTACCGCTAAATATATGCTAGAATCCTTAAGCCTTGGAAATGGAGTGGATTTTTCCAAAATAATCGGAACAATCGCATGCTTCAATTTAGTATTAAAGTAATTACTCAATTCTACCAACATGGTTCCCGAGCAATTCGTATCGTCCACATGAAAAATGGAATGTTTTTCCAGTTCAGAAAGCAACTGCTGGTAGGTGGATTCAAACTTCAGCTGTTGCTTCATTACTGTTTTTCGAATCTCGTTGTACAATTCCGTCGGTGTGCCAGAGAAACCTGCAATTTGTTTCTTTTGAACGCCTATTATTCGTCGAATATTAGCTACGCGAACACGGAAAAATTCGTCCAGATTATTGGAGTAAATTCCTAAAAAACGCATGCGCTCAACGATAGGAACCTTCGGATCCATCGCTTCCTGCAAAACGCGCTCATTAAACGCCAACCAACTTAATTCCCGATTTATTAATTCCATTCAGCAAAAATGTTCATTTAGAGAAAAAGATAGAAGTAAATTAGATTAAATTAATGTAAAGAAAAAGTTCCCTAACGGGAAAACCGGTTAAAAAAATGGCCGCACCTAATTAATGCAGCCATTCCATACCATTTGGTTTAACTTAAACTTTCATTCCTTTTACAATTCGATCTTTTCGTTTTGTTTTCTGTAATTTTTTCAAAACAACTTTTAGAAAGGTGCTTCCACTAGCAGAGGTTGCGTAATATGTTTCATTGCCGTAAGACAATTTTCCACCTTTATCTTGTCCCCATTCTGCAACAAGGAAATATTTCCCAGATTGTTGATTTGGTCGCACAGTAAATAGAATCGTTTTTCCAACGCCTGTTTCAAAACGCAACATCAATTCGCCATTTGGACCATAGCCTTCAAAAATACATTTTGTATTTGCAGGAATAATTACCCTATTTTGCTCACTGTTCGAACTTGTTACCAGTGAACCATCATCCGAAGTTCCTTGATTTCCAGTTGACTTACTTTTTTCCAAAATAATTGTTGCAGAGGTGAAGAATTGAACTTTTTTCAATTGTTTCTCCGAATCCAAGCTAAATTCATCTCTAATTTCATTGGTGTACGGAACCTTTACTCCGCAGCTAGCTAAAACGATTCCCAAAAGGATAATTACTATATATTTCATACTTCCGATTTTTTACAAATATACGCAAAGCTGTCAAAGATTATGCCTAACCAATTCTCCAAAAATATACTTTACCTTTGCATTTCAATTTTAAGGAATGAAATTACACGTAGAAACTTTTACTTTTAATCAATTTCAGGAAAACAC
>JBEDAD010000151.1:0-3658 GCA_041177985.1 Bacteroidota bacterium
GTCTTTAAAATCGATAGAATTGGGGTGATTCCGCTTCCTGCTGCAAATAAAACATAGTTTTTCTGTGCCTTTTTTTCCGGATGCAGACAAAAATTTCCAGTCGGTGTCATTACATCTAGTGTATCCCCTTTTTTAAGAACGCTGTTTGCGTAGGAAGAAAACACACCATGCTCAACTTGTTTTATTGCAACGCGCCATTCTTGTTCATAAGGCGCAGCACAAAGCGAGTAAGAACGGCGAATAGCATCTCCATTTATCGTTGCCTTCAATGTTAAATACTGCCCAGC
Source organism: Bacteroidota bacterium (assembly GCA_041177985.1). Taxonomy (GTDB): domain Bacteria; phylum Bacteroidota; class Bacteroidia; order Flavobacteriales_D; family Crocinitomicaceae; genus M0103. The sequence continues at coordinate 288 of JBEDAD010000151.1, forward strand.
TAAAAACGAGTAATTGTCTTTTATGGATGCAGGAACATCGAATGCAACGGAAACCGTATCCTCTGTCTCCTTTCGAACATCGGAGATTTTTAAAGCGTGAAACCTAGGCGTCATGTATTGAATTTTGGTAGCAAATTTAAGCATTTGAGTGGAACTAAAAACAGGGTAATATTGGAGGAGTGTCAAAAAGTTTAAAATCGATGCCATCTTGTAGTTGAGTGCTAACAGAAACAAGGATTAAAGTGGCTTAAAAAAGAAACACATTAATAGAATAGTTTTTAGGAATCAATTCTGCTAAAATAACTTTGTTATACACTCTAAATTAAGAAGTCATGAAAACACAAAAAACACTTTGGATTAGAATACTAGCAACTTTTTTCCTTGCAGGGATATCCGCAATGGGAATTTTGTATTCTTGTGAAAAAGAAATAATCCAGCCAACCAGTCAAAATAATTTGAAGGAAAATTCTATTACAATTCCAAGTGATGAAGCGCGCGAAACAATTTTTATCTGTGGAAAGGCAATTAATAAAGACCTAATCGACAGTGAAAACCATAAGATTGGAAAAGTTACTGTCTCCAACGATGCAAAGTATTTCTACGTTCGAATAATTGCACAATCAGGATATGCTTTAGCTAGTTCTTATCTGTATACTGGTTTGGATTCTAATTTACCGATGGATATGAATGGCGATTTGAATTTTTCAGCTTTTAATTCCACAATTTTAGCGCGGGAGTATATTCGAGAACGCAATTTTTCTGTTCCTTTAAAACAATTACCAGATGATTTTACCGCTTCTTTAATGGTTCAGGTTGCCAATATGTTTGATCCGGATGGATTTGTTTACCGCAAAACAGCATGGGCGGATGGCGAATTAATTGGAAATGTTAACAGAGGAAGATTTTTCACTTACCGAAAGGCGAATTGTCAAATGCAAGAATACCAGGCGACGCCAGAATAACAGGTTACCTTTTATATGGAATAAAAGTCGCTTTTTTGAGCGACTTTTATTTTTTTGGAACGAACAAGATTTCCTTTCGTCTGTTTAATTGGTCAACATATTTCGTTAAATTTGTACTTCATTCAAAGACACTATGAAAGATTTCGATACAACAGAATTGGAACGCAAGTTTCAAGAAAAAATTGATAACGATATTAAGATCGAACCAAAAGACTGGATGCCGGACGACTACCGACAAACATTAATCCGTCAGATTTCTCAGCACGCACATTCTGAAATAGTTGGAATGTTGCCAGAAGGTAACTGGATTACACGTGCGCCGAATTTGAGAAGAAAAGCCGTTTTACTTGCAAAAGTTCAAGATGAGGCAGGACATGGTTTGTATTTATACAGTGCTACGGAAACTTTGGGAGCAGATCGCGAACAAACGATTGATGATTTGCACTCCGGAAAAGCAAAATACTCTTCCATTTTCAATTATCCAACAGTAAGTTGGGCAGATATGGGCGCAATTGGATGGTTGGTAGACGGCGCTGCAATTATGAATCAAGTTCCTTTGTGCAGATGTTCTTATGGACCTTATGCTCGAGCAATGGTTCGGGTGTGTAAAGAAGAATCTTTTCACCAGCGTCAAGGTTTTGAAATCATGATGCAATTGGCTGGTGGAACGCCAGAACAAAAAGCGATGGCGCAAGATGCTCTAAATCGTTTTTGGTGGCCATCGTTAATGATGTTTGGTCCAAATGATGCGGAATCAAAACACACGGCTCAATCTGTGAAGTGGAAAATAAAACGCCATACAAACGACGAGTTACGCCAGCAATTTGTAGATGTAACCGTTCCTCAGGCAGAAATGATTGGATTAATAATTCCAGATAAAGACTTGAAATTTAATGCAGAAACAGGGCATTATTCTTACGGTGAAATAGACTGGACGGAGTTTTGGGAAGTTGTGAAAGGAAACGGTCCATGCAATAAAGAACGTGTGGATGCGCGCCGAAAAGCAAAAGAAAATGGCGAATGGGTGCGGGAAGCAGCAAATGCATTTGCCGTGAAAAGAGCGCTTAAAAAAAGTGCTTAGTTCATTCTTTGTTTAAAAATTACGCCGAAATAGATTTTAAAAATAGTTACTATGTCAAAAAATGAATGGCCACTTTGGGAGGTTTTTATCCGAAGTAAGCAAGGTTTAAGTCATAAGCATGTTGGAAGTTTACGCGCAGCAGATGCAGAAATGGCAGTTGAAAATGCACGCGACGTTTACACACGCAGATCAGAAGGAATTAGTATTTGGGTAATCGAATCAAAAGATGTTTATGCTTCAGATCCTACCGAAGCGGATTCATTATTTGAACCAGCAGACTCCAAAGTTTACCGTCATCCGACATTTTACGATGTTCCAGACGGGATTTCACACATGTAGAAAGTATAAAATGAATACACTTTTTGAATATACCATCCGTCTTGCAGACGATAGTTTGATACTTGGACATCGCATGTCAGAATGGTGCGGACACGGCCCGATTTTAGAAGAAGATATTGCACTTACGAATATCGCTTTGGATCTTGTTGGACAGGCAACTAGCCTTTTGGCATACGCAGGTGAAGCGGAAGGAAAAGAAAGAGATGCGGATGCTTTGGCATTTTTACGATTCGATCGGGAATACAAAAATGCTTTGCTAGTAGAACAACCAAATGGTGATTTTGGCATGACGATGATGCGCCAGTTTTTGTTTGACGCATTCCGGAAGCCTTTGTTTGAGCGTTTGCAACATTCTTCCGATAAGCAATTGGCAGCAATTGCAGAAAAGTCTTTGAAAGAAACAAAATACCATTTGAAACATTCTTCGGAATGGGTAATACGTTTGGGTGATGGAACGGAAGAATCAAATCGCCGAATTCAAGAGGCATTAAATACACTTTGGCGATATACGCCAGATTTATTTTTTGCAGATGAGGTGGATCAAGAAATGCAGCAACAAGGAATTGCGCCTGATATGGCAGCTGTATACGCAGATTGGAATGCAACCGTTCAACATGTTTTTCAGGAAGCTACTATTGAAATACCTGCGAATAATTGGAAACAAACAGGCGGACGAAAAGGTTTGCATTCTGAACACATGGGACATATTTTAGCGGAATTACAATACATGCAGCGTGCTTATCCGAATATGGAATGGTAACAGATAAAGACATTTGGGAATACTTGGAAGAAGTTTCCGATCCGGAGATTCCGGTATTATCCATTGTTGATCTTGGTGTTGTGCGTGCTGTAAAATTAGACGATGAAAATTGCCATGTTACCATTACGCCAACGTACAGCGGCTGTCCTGCAATGAAAATGATCGAAGTGCAAATCATTGAAAAACTGCAGGAAAAAGGGCTGAAAAAGGTGTCCGTTGATTTAGTGCT
>JBEDAD010000152.1:0-7653 GCA_041177985.1 Bacteroidota bacterium
TTACATTTGAAGTTGCCCAAATTAATGGCATTTCACTCGAACTTATCGAAGATGCAAAAACAAGATTGGATGAACGGAAAGTAACGATGGATCGTTTGTTGAGTGAATTACAAAAAGAAAAGACCTATCTAGAGCGTTTAAACAAAGAACATGTTGAAGCACAGCGACTTGCACAAAAAGCAAAGCAAGAATACGAAGATCGAAAAAACAGGTACGATGAACGCTTACGCATCCAGCAGGAAGTAATTGATCGAAACAATAAAAGTTTGAATGCCGGTAAGAAGATGCTTGGCTTTATTGATAAATACGCTTACAAATCGCGGAAGAAAGACATCAATAGACCACTAATTGACGAATTAACAAACTATTTAAAGGTTGAAAAGGCGAAGATTGAAGAGCAAAAAATTGCCGTAAAATTAAAATCCGAGGTAAACACAAAAAATCCTAAAAAGGTAAAAATTCAAAAACCAGAAGAAGATCCTTACCAACGCCACAAAATAGTAGTTGGATCAACGGTTAAATTGATTTCCACGAAACAAAATGGCACTGTAGAATCTATTCTAGGCGAAAACATTACCGTAACATTTGGGTTTCTCCGCATGAAGGTAGACAAGGATAAACTAATGTGGGTAAAATAGAATTTTAAAAAATAGCAAGTCAAATTTCGATTTAGCACCTCTTAAAATACGACACTATTTTTACGAACTCAGTTGTATACTCAGTTAAAATTAGTTCCTTTGTTTAACCATTAAATAATTTTTATGAAAAAAATCATTTCACTTGTGGGAGCAGCATTACTATGCGTTTCCTATTTAAACGCCCAATCGCCTGTAGCGCAGGGAAATTTTATTTTTGACCCTTATATTGGATTCCCGCAATCTAATGCTACAAGATCAGAACCAGTCGGTTCATCTAATTACAAATTAAATGGCGGTTTTTTATCATTTGGTGGCCGAGCTGAATATATGCTTGCTGACAAATTTGGTATTGGATTAGATATAAACTATGTTAAATCGGGAAGTAATTATGACTTGACAACGGTAGATTCGTTGTATAGTTCTACTACTGGATCTTTTGATTCTATAGTTACAAATACGTATAACTGGGATTATACAGCGAAGAAAACTAGATTGATGGTTCGTTTAAACTATCATTTTGTACAAAATGACCAAATGGATGCTTATGTTGGATTCGGTGCTGGTTATAAGGCGGTGTCAAGGCAATGGACTATTGAAGATCCAAATGGATCATCAAATGATTTAGACCAAGATAAAGCGTTAATTCCTATTGCATTTAGAATAGCCGTTGGAACAAGAATTTACTTTACACAAAACATTGGAGCAATGATTGAAATTGGTCTTGGTGGGGGCGGAATTATGCAATTCGGACTTTCAGCTAAGTTTTGAAGCCATTCAAACCAAAAGGATATAAAAAAAGCCATTTTCAATGAAAATGGCTTTTTTTTGTTGGAATATTTTTCTGATTAATTCTCCATCAATTTTATTAAATTCAAAGCTGAACCTGCCTTAAACCATTCTATTTGTGATTGGTTATACGTATGGTTCAACGAGATATTTTCTTTCGTTCCATCTTCATGAACGATTTCCATAGTCAATGGTTTTCCTGGAGTAAAATCTTCCAAATCAATAAAGTTGAACGTATCGTTTTCTCTGATTTTATCGTAATCCTCTTCCACTGCAAAGGTTAGACCCAACATCCCTTGTTTTTTCAAGTTTGTTTCATGGATTCGCGCAAATGATTTTACGATTACCGCTCGAACGCCCAAATGTCTTGGCTCCATTGCTGCATGTTCACGAGAGGAACCTTCACCATAATTATGATCTCCAACTACAATCGAAGGAACACCGGCCGCTTTGTATGCGCGCTGTACCGCTGGAACTTCACCAGTTTCACCAGTCAATTGATTCACAACAGCATTTGCTTTTCCATTGAATGCGTTTTCCGCACCGATCAACATGTTATTGGAAATATTGTCCAAGTGACCACGGTAACGCAACCATGGACCCGCCATTGAAATATGATCCGTTGTACATTTTCCTTTTGCTTTGATCAGTAATTTCGCACCAAGAATGTTTTTACCATCCCATATTGGAAAATTTTCTAGTAATTGCAAACGCGAAGAATCTGGTGCAACTGCAATAACAACACCGCTTCCATCTTCTACTGGAGCTTGGTACCCTGGATCTTCCACATCGAATCCTTTCGTTGGCAACTCATCGCCTTTTGGTGCAGCGAATTTAAATTGTTCTCCTTTTGCATTTGTCAAAGTATCCGTCAACGGATTAAAACCTAAATCCCCAGCAATTGCTATAGCAGCAACCATTTCTGGTGACGTTACAAATGCATGCGTATTTGGATTACCATCTGCGCGCTTCGAGAAATTTCTGTTGAAAGAGTGAACGATTGTGTTTTTCTCTTGTTTTTCCGCACCCGCTCTATCCCACTGACCGATACAAGGTCCGCAAGCATTGGTAAATATTTTAGTGCCCATTTTTTCAAATGTTGCAATAATTCCATCTCGTTCAATGGTATATCTTACTTGTTCCGATCCAGGATTGATTCCAAATTCCGCTTTAGGCAAAATTCCTTGTTCCACCGCTTGTTCCACAATAGATGCAGCGCGGGACATATCTTCGTAAGAAGAATTTGTACACGAACCGATTAATCCCCATTCCACTTTCATTGGCCATTCGTTCGCCAAGGCTTCCGCTTTCATTTTTGAAACTGGCGTTCCTCTATCTGGCGTGAAAGGTCCGTTGATATGCGGTTCTAAATCAGAAAGATTAATTTCAATTACCTGATCAAAATATTTTTCTGGATGTGCATAAACTTCAGCATCTCCCGTTAAATGTTCTGCAATTTTATCTGCAGCATCTACAACTTCTTGTCTTCCAGTTGCTGCTAAATATCTTCTCATAGAATTATCGTATCCGAAAGTAGAAGTAGTAGCACCAATTTCTGCACCCATATTACAAATCGTACCTTTTCCGGTACAAGAAAGAGAAATCGCACCATCGCCAAAATATTCTACGATAGCACCAGTTCCACCTTTCACGGTAAGAATATCTGCTACTTTCAGGATTACATCTTTAGCGGAAGTCCATCCACTTAAATGACCCGTTAATTTCACGCCGATTAGTTTCGGGAATTTCAATTCCCAAGCCATTCCTGCCATTACATCTACAGCATCCGCACCGCCAACACCAATTGCGACCATTCCAAGTCCTCCGGCATTTACCGTATGAGAATCCGTTCCAATCATCATTCCACCAGGAAAAGCATAATTTTCAAGAACGACTTGGTGAATAATTCCAGCGCCTGGTTTCCAGAAACCGATACCATATTTATTGGAAATCGAAGATAAGAAATTAAAAACCTCGTTATTTTGGTTCAAGGATTCCTGAAGATCTTTGCTTGCGCCAAGTTTTGCCTGAATAAGATGATCTGCATGCACAGTAGAAGGCACAGCAACTTTTTTCTTTCCAGCTTGCATGAATTGCAGCAAAGCCATTTGCGCTGTTGCATCTTGCATTGCGACACGATCCGGTGCAAAATCGACGTAAGACTTTCCTCTTTCGTAGACATTTACTGCGTTTCCTTCCCACAAATGCGCGTAAAGGATTTTTTCTGAAAGTGTTAAAGGCTTGCCAACAACTTTACGGGCAGCTTCAATAGCCTCCGGAAACTTGGCGTACACTTTTTTGATCATTTCTAAGTCGAAAACCATAATGTAATAATGTATTTGTTTTAAACAAAAATATTGCGTGTGCGAATTTAGTAATTTTGAATGAAACAAAGGTTTCAGCAATTGGAAATTATTGAAAATTCTAGGTGGATAGGTAAATAAAAGCTGTATTTTTGGGTAATTATTTGCATTATTATCTGAACATAATTGGATTATCAGAAAAAAACACTACTTTTGCAACCTTAATTTTTTATTAACATAAACATTTCAAGTATGAATTCTTACGAAACTGTTTTCATTTTAACTCCCGTTTTGTCTGATGATCAGGCAAAGGAAGCAGTGCAGAAATTCGAAGGCGAAATTACGTCATTGGGTGGAAAAGTAAAGCACTCTGAGAGCTGGGGATTACGCAAATTAGCGTATCCAATCCAAAAAAAATCAACCGGATTTTATTTCATGGTTGAATTCGAGGCTGAAGGCAGCGTCGTTGCAGGTTTAGAATTAGCAATGAAGCGCGATGAGCGTATCATGCGTTTTCTAACTGTTAGAATGGAAAAAGACCATTTGGCTTGGGCGGAACGTCGTCGAGTTAAAATGGGCGAAAAGAAAACTGCACCAGCAGAGGCTTAATTATTAACCTTTAAAAAAACGTAAAAATGGCACAAAACGACATTCGCTATTTGACTCCGATTAACATCGAAATCAGAAAAGATAAATATTGCCGATTCAAGAAGAGCGGTATTAAGTTTATCGATTACAAGGATGCTAATTTCTTATTGAAATTGATCAACGAACAAGGTAAAATTTTACCACGTAGAATCACTGGAACATCTGCAAAATACCAAAAGAAAGTAAACAAGGCAATTAAACGTGCTCGTCACATTGCTTTACTTCCTTATGTTGCAGATATGATGAAATAAGCTGATTGTTTAACAGGATAAATTTAAAAAAATGGAAGTAATACTAAAGAAAAACGTAGACAAACTTGGATACGCGAATGATGTGGTTACGGTAAAACCTGGTTACGGTCGTAACTTCTTAATTCCTCAAGGATATGGTGTTCTTGCAACTGCATCCGCTAAAAAAGCGCACGCAGAGGTAATGAAACAAAAAGCGCACAAGGAAACAAAAATGTTGGCTGAAGCGCAAGAAATTGCAACTAGACTAGAAGCAATTACAGTTACTATCGCTACGAAAGCTGGTGAAAACGGTAAAATCTTCGGTTCAGTGAACACAGTTCAATTGTCTGAAGCATTGAAGAAAGCTGGTTTCGACATCGATCGTAAATCACTTAAAATCAAGGATGAGCCAATTAAAGAAGTTGGAACATTTGAGGCTGAAGCAAACCTTCACAAAGGAGTTAAGCCTGTTTTCAAATTTGAAGTTGTTGGAGAATAATCCAAACTTAAAATACATGAAAGTCTCAGATTCTGTCTGGGACTTTTTTTATGCCTAATTTTCAGTGCTATTTTGCTGAAGAATCACAATATATTACGAAATTTGAACCATGAATTTTCGCTTTATTTTTTTCACCTGTATTTTGATTCTCACTGCTTGCAGGGAATCGAGCACAAGTACTAAAAGAAAAAATTACCAAAACCAGATAAAATACGCAAAAACGCTAGAGCTGCTGGAATGTGGCAAGGCCGTAAAAGTGCATATTTACCATCCGGAAAATAAAACGGTCAAGCGATTTTTTTTAACACCTGAAAAAAATACACAAACACCCAAAAACTATATTCGTATTTCAACGCCTGTAAAATCAATGATTACATTGAGTGGAACACATATAGGAATGCTTTCTAAACTAGATGGTTTGGATGTGATAACTGGTGTTTTGGATAAAAAATACATTCACAACTCAATTGTTTTGGATAGACTAAAGAAAAAACGTATTCGTGCTTTTGGAAACGAAGAAATGCTCCGTTTTGAATCCATTGTCAATTCAAAAGCCGAAGTGCTTATTTACAGCGGTTTTGGTCAGGATTTCCCGCATTCCAAGCAATTGGAAAAAGCAGGAATCATTTGCTTGTCCAATTACGATTGGAAAGAAAACCATCCGCTTGGTCGGGCAGAATGGATAAAATTGTTTGGTTACCTCATCGGAAAAGAAACGAAAGCGAAATCCTATTTTTCTACAATAGAGAAAGAATACCTTTCCTTGAAAAAAGAAGCGAAAAAACTCACGCGTAAACCAACGGTTTTGAGTGGAAACGTTCTTGGAGATTTTTGGTATGCACCAGCAGGCGAAAGTTATTTTGCAGAACTATTTCGGGATGCTCAAGCAGATTACCGCTATGGTGAAACAAAGGGAACTGGAAGCGTTGAAATGAGTTTAGAACGCGTTTTGGCAGAAAATCGCAAAGCCGACTATTGGTTGAATGCTGGTTTTTCAACTTTAGAACTTGTACGAAAAAGCAATAAGAAAGCAAGTTATATCGAGGCTTTCTCCAAGGGAAAAACATTTTGCTATTCCCCTAACATGAATCTCTTTTGGGAGATGAGCGCAATTGAGCCACACCATGTTCTTTCCGATTTACTCCGTATCTTGCACCCGGAATTCAAACAAAAAAACGGGATGTATTTTTACCAAAAACTCAAGTAATGGCCTTAAAAAAAAGAGATTTCATATTCTTTTTTACCATTTGTATCTTGCTACTTGGAGCAATGGTGCTGCATTTATTTTCAGGACAATTGAAACTAAGTTGGGGTGAATTTTTCGATTCCATGTTTCATTTCGATGTAAAAAACACACAACAATTAATTGCACGCGAATTTCGAATTCCACGCTTGGTTATTGCAATGGTTGCGGGCGCTGCATTAGCGGTTTCTGGAATGCTGATGCAAACACTTTTCAATAATCCACTTGCAGGACCTTATGTTCTAGGGATAAATTCAGGTTCTAGTTTACTTGTTGCACTTTCCTTGCTCACGGGTTTTTCATTTTTTCAAAGCGATATTGGATTAATTGCAAGTGCTCTTTTTGGGGCTTTGATTTTTGGCTTCCTCCTACTCGGACTTTCAATGTATATAAAATCCTCCATTTCGCTTTTGTTAATTGGCTTAATGTTAGGTAGTTTCACTGGTGCAATTATTACAGCATTGCAAGCTGTAAGTTCCGCTCAGGAATTAAAAGCTTTTACCATTTGGACAATGGGTTCATTGCAGCAAACCCAATTTAATCAATTACCGGCAATTTTACTTTTCTTTATTATTGGGATTTCAATGTGTTTTTTCCTTGTTAAACCATTAGATGTTCTGGTTATCGGTGAAAAAAACACCGAAATTCTAGGGTTGAATATAAAACGAATTCGGGTTTTGACGATAACCGTAACTGCAATACTAACCGGCTTAACAACCGCTTTTTGCGGTCCAATAGCATTTGTTGGAATGGCTGTTCCGAATATAACGCGCATTTTATTAAAGACGCAATCGCATAGAAAATTACTTCTTGCAAATCTACTTTTCGGCGCATTATTTTTAGTTTTAGCAGATAGTAGTATACAATTACTGGAATCCATACTTCCGCTGCCAATTAATGCGTTTACATCCCTTATTGGTGCACCTTTGATTATATTAATTGTTTTAAAGCGCCTCAAATGATACACTTCCATTCCGTTGAAATTGGGTATAAAACCATGTTGGTTCAGACAGGTGATTTAGTTTTAAAAGCTGGAGAAATTTACAGTTTGATTGGTTCGAATGGTTCTGGAAAAACAACTTTTCTGCATACATTAATAGGCAAAAAAACACTTCTATCTGGAACTATTACGCTGAAAGATAAATCCTTAATTTCGTATAAAGCAAAAGAACTTGCGCGACAAATAGCGTTTGTGGAAGCAAAATTTGATGGCGTGGAATTCCTTACCGTAAGAGAGTACATTTCCATGGGAAGAACGCCGCACACCGATACGTTTGGACGTTTGCGTGCAGCGGATATCGAACAC
>JBEDAD010000153.1:0-7531 GCA_041177985.1 Bacteroidota bacterium
AAGAATTAAACTATGCATTTTAAAAAGGTATTTATTGCAGTTGCGCTTTTTGTTGGAATATATTCCTGCGGCAATTCAGACACAAAATCAGATAAACCGACGAAAGAAGAATTGGTTTCCAATATTAAAGTGATGGAGGATTCCTTGCGCGGTTTGCAAGCAAATTTGAATACGATCAAACAGATTCCAAACTTAACACATTTTGAATTAATCAATCGTCTTTTGGAGTATTACCACGCTTATCCTGAGGATACGTATTCCGCAGAATGTTTGGATAAAGTGCACATGAAATATTCTGGGTTGGGAATTCATGTAAAAGCCGTGCAATATGCGGATACCTTGTTGAATCAATATCCGGATTATATCAATAGAGCTATGGTTTTAGAAAGCCAAGGTAGCACTTACGATATTTTTATTCAGCCGAGAGACACACAAAAAGTGCGTTATTATTATGAATTACTATTAAAGGAAAATCCAAAAATGGAAAAGGATAAACGCGACGGAATAAAAGATCGACTTAAGCATTTGGATATGAATTTTGATGAATTCATTGAATATAAAATGAATGCAATCAGTCAGAAATAGGAAGTTAACATTGTGTTAAATAAAATTTTTGGTATCTTTCTTGCTTTAAATTTGATCAAATAGTAAAAATACAAAAATCAAAAAAATATGAAAAAGTTAGTATTCTCCGTCTTAATTATGTTTGTTGCAGCAATCGCGATGAATAAAATGTTCGCTCAAATTGAAAATGGAGCAAAAATTGATTTCACGAAAGAAACGCACGACTATGGAACCGTAAAATATGGCGGCGATGGTTCCTGTTCTTTTGAATTCAAAAATACTGGAAATGCGCCGTTGATAATTTCCAATGCGAAAGGATCTTGCGGATGTACCGTTCCAGAATGGCCGAAAGAACCGATTGCTCCGGGAGCAAAAGCTACGATTAAGGTAAAATACGATACAAAAAGACCTGGTCCGATCAATAAAAGTGTAATCATTACTTCCAACGCAGTAAATGAACCTTCGAAGACTATTCGTATCAAAGGAAATGTTTTACCAGCTCCGGAAGGAAGCGCACCAGTTAACAATTCTGGCGCTCCAACAAATAACTAAAATGAAATTCCTATTAATAGGATGTATTATATTTTTAAATTCCGCCCTTGGCATCAGTCAGGAGGCGGAATTTAGTTTAAAGCAAGCGCTGCATAAATTTCCGGATTGCACAGAAGGAGCTATTTTAGAACATACCTTTAGTTTTACCAACACAGGAAATTCTCCTTTGCTCATTTTTGACTACAAAGTACAGTGTTCCTGCACCAAAGTGATTTTGCCTGAAAAACCAATTGATCCCGGAAAAACAGGGGTAATAAAAGTTATCTTCGATTCAGAGGGAAAATCCTTTCAGCAGAATAGAGAGGTGATTTTGCAGACGAACACAAAAAACAAACGTGAAAAAATTCGATTCAAAGTATTTGTCGAACCGAAAGCATAAAAACGTTAACAATCTGTTAAACCTTTGAAACACGTATGTTCTTGCTTTATATTTGAATGTGTAAAAAACAAATAAAGTAATAAACTAATCAGATAAACTTAAAATCAAACGGTATGAAAAAAGTAATTTTCTCTTTAATGCTTGTATTGACTGCTGCTTTTGCAATGAATACAGTAAATGCTCAAACTACAAGTGGTGCTAAAATCGATTTCACAAAAGATACGCACGATTACGGTACAATTAAAAATGGTGCAGATGGGACGTGTACTTTTGAATTTAAAAACACAGGAAATGCACCTTTGATCATTTCAAATGCAAAAGGATCTTGTGGTTGTACTGTTCCAGAATGGCCGAAAGAACCAATTGCTCCAGGAGCAAAAGCTTCTATTAAAGTGAAGTACGATACTTCTAGACAAGGTGTAATCAACAAAAATGTAACAATTACTTCAAACGCAGTAAATGCAGCGGAGAAAATTATTTACATCAAAGGAAATGTTTTACCAGCTCCAGAATCAGGCGCTCCGGTTAATAATTCTGGCGCACCAATAAAGAACTAAATAACGACGAGCTTTAGATTAAAAAAACCGTTTTGGAATTTCCGAGACGGTTTTTTTTGTCAATCCATTTTAAGTACCCCAAAATCCAACAGCTAAATCTTAATTTACCTCAATACTAAAGCAATCGTGCACTCAAATACCAGAAAAAATGAATTGTTAATAAATTTCATTTTTAAGCCCCGCCTTTTTTTGTAACTTTATTCCTCTCAATTTTCAAGTTGCATGTATATAATTTTTGACACCGAAACGACCGGTTTACCGCGTGATTGGAAAGCTCCAATAACAGACACAAACAATTGGCCAAGGGTGATTCAATTAGCGTGGCAATTGCACGACGACATGGGTCAACTGATTGAAAATAAAGACTTCCTGATACGACCGGAAGGTTTTGATATTCCATACGATGCAGAAAAAATACACGGAATTTCAACCGAATTAGCATCGCAACATGGCGAATCGTTGGCAGATGTTTTACAGTTGTTCAACCAAGCACTAGACAAAGCAAAATTCGTTGTTGGTCAAAATGTAGGATTTGATTTAAATGTTCTCGGATGTGAATACATTCGAAAAGATATTAAAACTGAAATGGGCGAAATGCCTGTTTTGGATACGTGTACAGAAGTTACGGCTAGTTTGTGTAAATTACCCGGAGGAAGGGGAGGAAGGTTCAAATTACCAACCTTGACGGAACTGCATTCCTTTTTGTTTCAAGTGCCATTTTCCGAAGCGCACAACGCAACAGCCGATGTGGAAGCTACAACGCGTTGTTTTCTGGAGTTACTTCGAAGAGGGCATTTCCCCGCAAATCTCTTGCAGCAGGAAGAACACTATTTGGAAGAATTTGCAGCTTTCAATCCAGCACCAATCCAAGCGATTGGACTAAAACACTTCAACTTAAAAGAAGCAAGTCAACAAATAAAAGCTGCCTCTAAAATAGAATCTGCGCCACTTTCTGGAAACAAGGAAACAATTTTGGCGCAATTATCGGAAAGCAGGTTCGCACATTTACATAACCATACGCAGTTTTCCATTCTTCAGTCTACGATCAATGTTAGCGGATTAGTTGCTAAAGCAGCGGAATACAACATGCCTGCAGTTGCATTGACGGATACTGGAAACATGATGGCAGCATTTCACTTTGAGAAAGCAGTTGCAACGTACAACAAAGCTTTAGGTGCGGAACGCAAGTTAGCACTTGAAAACGGAGAGGAGTTCACCAAAAAAGATTTGTTACCAATTATCGGCTGCGAATTCAACGTCTGCAAAAATCTGGAAGATAAAACGGTTAAGGATAATGGTTACCAGGTTGTGTTTTTGGCAAAAAATAAAAAAGGATACCATAACCTGATTAAACTGGCTTCCATTGCCTACACAAAAGGAATGTATTATGTTCCTAGAATTGACAAAAAAGTTATTGAACAGTACAAGGAAAACCTGATTGTTTTAACTGGAAATTTGTATGGTGAGGTTCCTAGTATGGTTTTAAACCTTGGTGAACTTCAAGCAGAAGAAGCCCTTCTTTGGTGGAAAGAACAGTTTGGGGAAGATCTCTATTTGGAAATCATGCGCCATGGACAGGAAAATGAAGAACGGGTAATTCCAACTTTGATCAAGTTTTCTAAAAAACACCAGATCAAGCTTGTCGCAACAAATAACACCTATTATTTAGATAAAAAAGATGCGGAATCGCACGACGTTTTGTTGTGTGTAAAAGATAACGAACTAGTATCTACGCCAAAAGGCCGAGGAAGAGGTTTTAGATATGGTCTTGAAAATGAAGAGTATTATTTTAAAACGTCGGAAGAAATGAAGGAATTGTTTTTGGATCTTCCCGAAGCAATTGATAACATTGGCGAAATCATTGATAAATGCGAACAATACCCCTTGGCAAGGGAAGTACTTTTGCCTGCTTTTGATATTCCGGAAGATTTTCAGGATCCGCAAGATGCTATAGATGGTGGAAAGCGTGGAGAAAATAATTATTTGAAACACCTTACGTACGTTGGTGCTGAAAAAAGATACGGAGAAATCTCGGAGGAAATTCGCGAACGATTGGAATTTGAACTGGCAACGATAGAAAAAACTGGCTATCCCGGTTATTTTTTAATTGTACAGGATTTCTGCCAAGCAGCTAGGGATATGGGCGTTTCGGTTGGTCCAGGTCGTGGATCTGCAGCTGGATCGGCTGTTGCGTACTGCATAAAAATCACCAATGTTGATCCAATTAAGTTTGACCTGCTTTTTGAGCGTTTCTTGAATCCAGACCGTGTTTCGATGCCGGATATCGACATTGATTTTGACGATGAAGGACGAAGCCGCGTTATCGATTGGGTAATTAATAAATATGGTGCCAATCAAGTCGCACAAATTATTACCTACGGCACAATGGCTGCAAAATCATCTATTCGAGACACTGCAAGGGTTCTGGATTTGCCGCTTCCCGATGCGGATAGAATAGCAAAATTGGTAACCGATGTTTCCTTGAAGAAATTATTCAATATGAACGATGCGGAACTTGCGGACAAGCTGAAAAATAACCAAGAAGATATTGCGCGTGCAAAAGAATTGCGTGTTATTGCAACTGGTGAGGATTTGGCTTCGCGGGTATTGAATCGCGCACGAGATCTTGAAGGTTCTGTTCGGAATACCGGAATCCATGCCTGCGGTGTGATTATTACGCCCGACGATATTACCAATTATGTTCCTGTTGCAACGGCAAAGGATTCTAACATGTATTGTACACAATACGATAACTCTGTTGCGGAATCTGCCGGCTTGTTAAAAATGGATTTCTTAGGCTTGAAAACCCTTACGCTAATCAAAGATGCGGTAAGAAATGTGCGCGAAATAAAAGGAATTGAATTGGATCCGGATACTTTTCCAGAAGACGATACAAAAACCTATGAATTATTTCAGCGGGGCGAAACGGTTGGTATTTTTCAGTATGAATCCGCAGGAATGCAAAAATACATGCGGGAGCTAAAACCTACTGTTTTTGCAGATTTAATTGCAATGAACGCCCTGTACCGTCCAGGACCTTTGGAATATATTCCTTCGTTTATCAAACGTAAACATGGGGAAGAAACAATCGTTTACGATGTAGATGATTGCGAAGAATTTTTAAGTGAGACATACGGAATTACGGTCTACCAAGAGCAAGTAATGTTGCTTTCACAGAAATTGGGTGGTTTTACAAAAGGCGAAGCCGATACCTTGCGAAAAGCAATGGGAAAAAAGGATCGTCCGATGTTGGACAAAATGAAACCTTTGTTTTTGGAGCAAGGTGGTGAAAAAGGCCACAAAATCGAAAGCTTGGAAAAAATATGGAAAGACTGGGAAGCGTTTGCATCGTATGCTTTCAATAAATCCCATTCCACTTGTTATGCTTGGATTGCTTACCAGACAGCTTATCTAAAAGCCAATTTTCCTGGTGAATACATGGCATCCGTTCTTTCCAACAACATGAACGATATCAAGCAAGTATCTTTTTTCATGGAGGAATGCAAACGAATGGGCGTGCGGGTTTTAGGTCCGGACGTGAACGAATCCAATTACCAGTTTACCGTAAACAAAGAAGGAGCAATTCGTTTTGGACTTGGCGCAATAAAAGGGTTGGGAAGTGCACCGGTGGAAGCGATTATTTCTGAACGAACAGAAAATGGTAATTACACTTCTATTTTTGATTTCTCAAAACGTATAAATTTGCGCATTTGTACCAAAAAAGCATTCGAAAGTTTAGCGTATTCCGGTGGTTTTGATTCCTTTAAAGGCGTACACCGGGCTCAATATTTCAAGGAAGATGGATCTGGTAGAAATTTCCTGGAAAATGCCGTGAAGTTTGGATCGAGTTTTCAAGAAAGCGAAAATTCTTCTCAGATCAGTATTTTTGATAGTCCAACCGGCACGCATTTGCCTGAACCAGAGATTCCAAAAGCGGAAGAGTGGGGAAGTATCTATAAATTAAACCGGGAAAAAGAAGTTGTTGGAATATTTATTTCTGGTCACCCATTGGATGATTTTAAAATTGAAATAGATTCATTTTGTACCGGAAATGTTGGGATGTTGAACGATATGGAACAACACAAAGGGAAAGATGTATTAATCGCTGCAACTGTTTCCGATGCAGAACACCGTTTCACAAAAAATGGGGATCCATTTGGAACACTAATCATAGAGGATTACAACGATTCCTATAAGCTTTTCTTATGGCGAGAGAATTATTTGAAATTCAAACATTTCATTCAGCCAGGAACTTTTATCGCAATGAAAGGTAGAATTGAAATTCCCCAGCGCAGAAGTGAACTTGAATTTGTAGTACATACCATTGAGCTGCTGCAAAATTTAAAGGAAACGAAAGCCAACAGTGTACACGTTAAAATTTCCAGTAAAGCGTTGGATCAGGCGATGATTATGGATCTCAATAAATTGTTTTTAGCAAACGAAGGAAAATGTAATTTGCATTTTACAATTTACGATCCTTTGGATGGAATTGAAGTGCGGATGCCTTCTAAAAGCATGATGGTTGATCCAAATAATGCTTTATTTAAGGAGTTAAAGCGCTTGGATGTAGCATTTGAAATTCGATAATCAGTCTAAAATTGCACGTAACGCTATCAGTTCTACTACTTTTTCAACATTTCCAACTGCTTGAAAGGAAGAAATCAAGTTGGTCAGCATGCGCTTTAAGATGGAAGTATTGGAGCATGGCTCGAAATAGGAACGATCATACGGCAAGTGTAAACCATCCAAAAAATCCTTAATCGATTTTGAATCTAAAATACTTCCTTTAGAAAAAGGATTAATGTAAAATAACACCCCAAATTCATTTTTTTCAGGTAAAAATAAACTTGCGCCATTTTCATCCATATACGCTAAAATAAAATGGTTAGGTAAATTCACACCATAAATAGGGATATCTAAGGATTGTGCTAAAACACTGTAAATCAAAGATAAGCTAAGCGGGTTTCCCTTTTTGGATTCCAATACCGAATGGATGAAAGAATTCATTGGAGAATGAAAATGCTTGGAATCGCCATGAAAATTGTACGTTCCAAATAGAATGTGGTTGAAAATTTTTACCTGCTCAAAAGCGGTTTGCTTTGGATTAAGTTCTAGCCAAATATCCTTTCGGATTTCTTGCATTGCGAAATGAATTTCAGATTCATTTAGACCGGGATACTGAAATTTGGCAACGATAATTGCGCCTTTTAACAAATCTTTTTCTGTCGAATTTGACCAGTCCTTCAAACTGACTTTTATATCTTCAAATTGAATTTCGTGAATAATTTGCTCGATTCTTGATTGAAAAATTAACCCGTAGTCTTCATCTTCCCAAGAATTTTCTAGAAAAGGAATTGCATTTAAACCATAGGAAAGCAGCCTGTCTCTGACCTGTTCATAGATGTTTTCATCCGGGTCGTCAATTAACTGAATCAGTGCACGTATTGATTTTTCGTCCTTCATTTTCAGAACAAATGTA
>JBEDAD010000154.1:0-3029 GCA_041177985.1 Bacteroidota bacterium
AAATATAAGGGTGTTTTTCTGTTTTACAAGTGTTTTTTTGATTTTTTTTCAAAAAAATCGCTAATCAAAAAGAAACTTCCGAATACTAAAATAGTATCTTCCTTGTTTGCAGTACTTTGTATGACGCTAATTGCATCCTCCACATCGGTGTAAACTGTTGGTTTTGGAACCATCTTTTCCGCTAGTTGCTGCATTTGTTGTAGTGTTAAAGAACGAAAACTTGAAAATGTACACAGGTTAATTTTGGAATTTTCTGGAAATAAAGAAATTATTTCTTCATAGTTTTTATCGGAACTCGTACCATATAGGATATGGAGTTTTCCTTTTGTTAATTCTTGAACGGATTGAAGCGTTTTCTGAACGCCATCGTAGTTGTGCGAAACGTCTAGAATGGTCAATGGCGATTCCTGAATGCATTGCATCCTACCATAAAATCCAGTGTTGGTAGGAAGGTTTTTTAAACCACGTTCTATATCCGTTTCGGAAATGCTAAATCCTTTTGATTTTAACACTTCCAAGGTGCGTAAAACAGTACGTAAATTCTTTTTCTGGTAATCTCCTAAAAGCGACAACGAATAGGGCAGAGGAGTCTCTTCTGAATCACAAAGGTGGAGCTCCGAATCGGTTAAGCGCGCAATTTGTTCGAATACTGGCAACGTTTCAGCTGTTGATTCACCAATAACGACAGGCACCGATTTCTTAATGATTCCAGCCTTTTCTCGAGCAATTTCTCCCACTGTATTTCCTAGAAACTGTGTGTGCTCCAAAGAAATATTCGTTATGACAGATACAAGCGGTAAAATGATATTTGTTGCGTCTAATCTGCCGCCTAAACCGGTTTCGATGACACAAACACTACATTCTTCCTTTTTAAAGTAATATAGCGCCATAGCGAAAGTTATTTCAAAAAAGGAAGGGTTGAAATCCAAGGGTTGAGCTTGAATTTTCGCGCAAAAATTAATTACCTCCTCTTCGCTTATTGTTTGTCCATTTATTCGAATCCGCTCTTTGAAATCCAGAATATGTGGCGAAGTAAATAAACCAACTTTTTCACCCGAAGCAGTCAAAACAGAAGCTAACATGGAAGCGGTAGATCCCTTTCCATTTGTTCCAGCAACATGAATGAATTTTAGCTTTCGCTCCGGATTATCTAGAAGAGTACAAAGTAATTCACAATTACCAAGATCTGGTTTGTACGCCGCTGCACCGATTGTCTGGTAAGAAGGAAACTGTTGAAACAACCAATCGATTGTTTCTGTGTAGGAATTACTTTGCATCCACTTTAACCGTCAGGAACATGGTCACCAATTCGGATCCTGGATCTTTATTGTATTTCACCGAACTTTTTACTGCGGCAATGACTTGGTTAATAATACGTTGATCCGTTGTGGTAGTTTTAGACGTGCTAATAGCAGAAACGACATTTCCTTCCGCATTAACACTTAATTTCAGATAAACAGTTTCGTTTCGTTCTGTTTTTATACCTTCTACCTGCGGATCATTCAGTCGAATTCTACCAATTCCATCTCCGGAGCCTCCAGAACCTTTTCCACTAGTTCCTTTATCGTCTCCAAAAGGTCCACCACTTCCAGTTCCGCCTTTTCCATCCGCTCCGCCTGTTCCAAATGGATTATTGGAAGGTTTTGAAGAGTTTGGGGAATTCGTGGAATTTGGCGTGGTAGTTTGATTGGATTTCCCAGTGTTTGATTGCGTTTTAGGATTTTTGGGTTTAGTTAAAACATTTTGCGTTTGGGGTTTTGGTTCACCAACAGGAGCATCAGAAGGAGTGCCACCGCCGGAGCCACCAGCTTCAACTTTAAGATTTTCCAATACAATTTGATCGATAGTTGTTTCCGTTTTCATGACATACGCCTGTGGTTCAGGATCTGCCATTTGAAAAGTCTTCAAAAAAAGATAGATAAAAATTAGAACCAACAATACAACAGCTGAAATAATTGCGTAATTTCTATCTTTGCTATCTACTACTGGAACAACTGCCATATTCTTTTATTTATCGTATGCTAAAACTGGATCCCAACCATTTGCTTGAGAAAGCGCCAAAACGTTGAACACAGCCTCGTAACTTGCTTTACGATGTCCTGCAATTTTAAGTTTCATTTCTCTAGAACTTTCTACTGCCGAAGCGGTCAATTCTTTGATTTCTTCAAATTCCATCGGTTTATCCATCGATCCACCAGGCATTACAACATATTGGCCATCTTCTGTAATAATAACCGTTGCAGTGACAGGATCCTTATCTGTCGGAATACTTTCTTTTGCTTCTGGAAGATCAATAGGAGTTTGGTTGTTTGACATCAAACTCATGATGATGAAAAAGATCAACAGCAAGAAAACGAGATCCGTCATGGATGCCATTCCTCCTTCTATTTTTACTTTACTTTTTGAACTGAAGTTCATCGTTTCTTATTTACCTGGTTGATTCAATAAATCCATAAATTCCAATGCTGCATTTTCCATTTGGTAAACCACTTTCCCAATTTTCCCAACCAAGAAATTATAGCCCATAAAAGAAATAATACCAACAATTAATCCGCCAACGGTAGTAACCATTGCTGTCATAATTCCAGGGGCAATAATCTTTAACTCTAGGGACGTAGCATTTTGTAAATCTATAAAAACAACGACCATTCCGATAGTTGTTCCAAGGAATCCAATCATCGGCGCGGCTCCTGCAGCAGTTGCCAAATAATTTAAACGCTGTTCCAAGCGTAAAATTTCAAATTTTCCAGTGTTTTCAATAGTTGCAGCAATACTTTCATTCTTGGCGCCGATTCGACCAATTCCTTTTGAAAGCATGCGTGCTATTGGACTTTGTGAAGCGTCACACAACGCTTTTGCTTCGTCTATTCTACCACTTGAAATACTTGTTTTTATTCTTTCCAAAAATCCTTGTTCTTCTTTCGAAGCTTTGGATAATGCTAGATACCGTTCCACAAAAACAAATATGGCGTAACCAAACATAAGTAAAAGGATAAGGTTTATTACCCATCCGATTCCACCATTTGATT
>JBEDAD010000155.1:0-4711 GCA_041177985.1 Bacteroidota bacterium
GGTGCCGGAAGTTTATAATTAGCACTTTTATACGCTTTTCTATGGTAAACAATCGGTGGATAAAAAACAACTTTCAAGGCATTTGTTCCTATTTTAAGTAAATTTTTCACTTCAAAATAATAGGGTCTAAATGCATTTTGGGCAAAACCAACCAGTGAATCATTGAGGAAAATTTCGGCATATGTATCGATTCCAGGAAATTCGATTTCGATAAAGTCCTTTTGCTGCATTTCTTTTGTAAGCAGGATATTTGCAGAAAACTCCCATTTCTCGTTTTCTATCCAAGCAAAAAGGTTTTCATTTTTTCCATAAAATGGATCTGGTAATTCTCCCGTTTCAATCAATTTTTCCTGCACAGAACCATACGTTCCTGCGTCAACTAGTATTTTTTTTGTCGGATGGAAAAATTGCCAGTTTAAGGTTTCTTGAGCCATTGTTTGACTAAAAAAAAACAAAAGGAATACTAATTTAAGCTGTTTTAGACTGCACATGTTTACCACGAACGATTAAATGAAGCGTCGACCAATTTTTCTTCCTTATTTGTTTTTAATGCATAATTAAACCCATTGTACACCGAATAAGCGCCAACATTTCCATTTTTATCAATCGCTAAAAAGCCACACTGTAAATTGGTCAAATCTTTGTGTTTTGCAATAATTCTTTCCACCGCTAATCTGCACGCATCCATTGGAGAATGGCCGTGTCGCATCAATTCTACAACGGTATGACTTCCGGCGATGCGTATAATTGCTTCTCCCAATCCAGTTGCACACGCAGCACCAATTTCATTGTCGACGAACAAACCAGCGCCAATAATTGGAGAATCGCCCAATCTTCCATGTAATTTATACGCCCAGCCACTTGTTGTGCACGCACCGCTTAAATTTCCGTGAATATCCAATGCCAACAAGCCAATAGTATCGTGGTTTTCGTGGTTGATTTCCGGTTTTTTAAATAAATCCTGGTTTTCTTTTTTCCACTTTTTATATTCTTCCTTTACCGGAGGAATTGGCGTTTTTATTTGTCCAAAACCGTGCTCTAAAGCAAATTTTTTCGCGCCGGAACCAACCAACATAACGTGCTGTGTTTTTTCCATGATTGCACGTGCAACTGAAATCGGGTGGTCTATTCCTTCGAGAAAACCAACCGCTCCGCAGCGGGATTCTTCATCCATGATACACGCATCTAGCGTTACGTGTCCGTCGCGATCCGGCATTCCACCAATTCCAACGCTTCGATTTGTAACATCTGCTTCCGTAACGCGCACACCTTTTTCGACCGCGTCGAGGGCTTTTCCACCTTTCGATAAAATTTCCCAAGCCGCAGCATTCGCTGCCAAACCGTGATTCCAAGTAGAAACTACCGCAGGGCCATCGATTTTTGTTTCAAAGGATCGCGTAAACAAACCGCCAGCTTTTAGTGGTTGAATCGCTCCAACAACTGCTCCGATTAAACCTAATTTTAGGAAATTTCTTCTTTTATGGTCTTCCATTACTACTGATTTTTTAATTCGTTTGCCAACCAATTCTGGTAAATCTTCGCATATTTCAAGTGCTTGGAATACTCTATTGCAAAATCGTGCAAACCAGAATAATTTGGTTTCGCCATCATAAAAATATATTTATTCGCCTCACGATTTAGAACAGCATCAACCACTTCTGCCGGTGGAATGCAAATTGGTCCCGGCGGTAATCCGTTGATTTGATACGTATTATACGCACACACAATATCTCGGTGCACATTCAACATGCGCTGAACGCCAGTTAATTTATCTCCCCAGCAAAATTTAAATGTCGGATCCGATTGTAATTTTATTCCCTGTTGAATTCTATTTAAATACAAACCCGCAATTACCGGCCATTCCTCCTTGTTTCTGGATTGTTCGGAATACACAATACTTGCCAAGGTGACAACTTCCGATTCGGATTTTAAACCAATTTCCTGCAATTTCTGCTTTCTTTCTTCGTTCCAAAACGCTTTAAATTCCGCAGCCATGCGCGCTACGAATTGTTTTTCATCCGTATCGTAATACATTTTATAGGTATTCGGTAAAAACATCGCTGGAAATTGTTCCGGTGTGAAACCGTAATTTTTTAGTGTTTCAGAATTCGTTAGATAATCCACTAATTTCAAGCTATCGACAGCTAATTTGGTGGAGATTTTCCCAGCCATTTGGTAAACATCCCGACAATTATTAAAGGTAACATCCACTTCGACCTCCGCGTTTCCATTTCCTGCAGAATTTAAGGTGAAACCGTTTAAAAGCGTTCTGTACTGCGTTTCCGGTGCAATAATGTATTTACCAAGAGCAATTGTTTTCTGCGATAAACCTTTGTATTCTGCTACATCCACAAAAGCATCCACTTTGTCGATTACGCCTTGTTTTTTTAAATCTTCTGCCAAATCTTTCACCGAGATTGGTGCTTTTATAAAATACGTAACGGAAACAGAATTGTTCAATGTTAAAATCCTACTATTCCGAAACAAAGAAAGCTTTGGAAGCAATAAAAGACTTATTAGTAGAAGCGGACCGCCAAGGCCAATGATTATTTTTCTTTTAGACATAATTGAAAATTAATTTCGTCAATACGTTGACCTTTGTGTAAAAACCATTCTTTGCGAATACCCGTTTGGATAAATCCGCTCGTTGAAAACAAGCCGATACTTTCGATATTATCCGCTTGAATGGAACAATATAAATTGTGGAGCGCTAAATATTCGCGTGCATAATTCACCATTAATTCGATACTTTCTCGGGCGTAACCTTGCTGCTTGTGGGAACTTTCGCCAATAATAATTCCAACGGCAGCATTTCCATTTCTAAAATCCGCGTCGTACAAATCAATCGCACCAATTGGTTCTTCCGTTTCGTTCAAACAAATCAGAAATCGAAGTTGTCCAGTAGAACGAATATGTTGTTGTTGCTCAATCAATTGCAGGATTCCGTGCATGGAAAATGGCACTTCTGTATCCGTAACTTTCCAATGCGCAGGATTATTTTCCCACAACATTAACTTGGTAGCATCCGATGGTTCAACGGATCGTAGGAATATATTTTTGGATTTTAGCATTTTCTAAAGTACGCAATCTATTAGCAATATCAATTTTAGTGTACACAGGAATTCCAGCGTAATCGTTCGTCAAATTTAACCCAAAAACCGATTCAATTTGTTGCTTGCTTTCTAAAAATTTCAATAAAGTTGCAAGTTGTGAAACAGAATCGGAACAGTCTAGAATCTCGGTTATTGGAGCAAGACAGGTTTGACCATTCCTACCAGCCTTTTCAAACCCATTAAAAATGGTTTGAACGTATTTCAAATTTGTTTGGGTTTTCAATTTTACAAGAACGGTTGCGATTTTTTTTTGCTGGATCACAAGCAGCGCATTATTGCTCTCTTTTTTGTCGTCCTTACCATTAACTTTCAGACTAAAATATGCGCCGTTTATGGAGCATCCGATATGCGGAGGAATTTTATCTGCGTGCCAAATCCATAGAAAAAAGCCTTCCTTTAGTGTGCTTTCAGCATGTAAATCAAGAACATTTTCAAAATCAAAACTAGACATTCATTTCGCCTTTAAAAACAAAAACTGCGGGACCAATCAATTGAATTTCGGAAAATTCAGCATTCTCTTTGTTTATAAAATTCACCTGTAATTCACCGCCTTTAACGGCTACTTTAATCCGATTCGAACCAATGCGATTGTGCATCAAACTGCTTACTAGCGCACAAGCCGTTGCTCCGGTGCCACAAGATAAGGTCTCATTTTCCACGCCACGCTCGTAGGTTGCAATTTTCAGCGAACCATCCGATTGCATTTCCACGAGATTTACATTTATTCCATCTTTCAAAAACTGCTCGGAATAGCGAATTTCCCGTCCGGTAGTGTAAACATTTTCCGAGGAAAGATCGGCAACAAATTTCACATAATGCGGCGAACCTGTATGTAGAATAAAATCTTTTTCAGCAGATTGAACATGCTTAACATCCGCCATGTTTAGCGCAATCAAATCGCCAGTTTTTCGGGCAGTATGCAATCCATCTATCGCTAGAAACTGGGTTTCAGAAATGGAAAAACCAAGTGTTTCAGCAAAAGCCACGGCACATCTAGCACCATTTCCGCAAAAGCTTTTCGAACCATCCGAATTAAAATATTCTACTTCAAAGTCGCTATTAGCATTTGCGTTAATCTTAATCAAACCATCGGCACCAACACCAAATTTCCTATCGCACAAAAATTGAATTTGCGACAAGGTGAGGGAAGAATAATGGCCTTCCAAATTATCCAATAAGATAAAATCGTTGCCCGTTCCTTGGTATTTATGGAATTCAATTTTCATGCAGAACTATTTCACACAAAAATAGTGCTTTCTTTGGTATAAAAAAAACAGAATACTTAACAATATTTAACAGCATAACTGTAACAAAATTAGGGTTCCTAGCGTTATTATTGCAGTAAAATTTTAGAACAAAACGTCAAATTAACAACAAAAAAAAAAAGATGAAAAACAACATTAAGCTATTTGGTTTAGGACTTTTGGGAGGGATGCTCCCGCTTGGCGCTTATTTAATGTTGAACGGAACAAGCTATAGCAGTTTGTCGGAAGAAGTTATCGATGGAAATCGAAACTTTCATGCACGTTCAGTGAATTTGGAAGGAATGAATGCCGCAGGTCCAAATTTTATCGACGCTTCTGAAAGCACCATTAATT
>JBEDAD010000156.1:0-5902 GCA_041177985.1 Bacteroidota bacterium
CCAAATTCCGAATCCAAAATCCTTTGTATCTTTGCCTTTCTAAAATAAGAGTACATGGAAACCCCAAAAACGTATGAACCGTTAAAAGCGGAGGAAAAATGGTATGCACACTGGATGAACAAAGGTTATTTTCATTCAGAACCGGATGAGCGTGAAGCTTATACAGTCGTCATTCCACCGCCAAACGTAACGGGAGTTTTACACATGGGACACATGTTGAACAATACGATTCAAGATGTTTTGGTGCGCCGCGCACGAATGTTAGGTAAAAATGCGTGCTGGGTTCCTGGAACAGATCACGCCTCCATTGCAACCGAAGCGAAAGTGGTGCAGAAATTGCGCGCGGAAGGAATTAAAAAATCGGATCTTACGCGAGATGAATTTTTGAAGCATGCCTTCGAATGGAAAGATAAACATGGCGGAATTATCCTCGAACAATTGAAAAAACTTGGCGCATCCTGCGATTGGGAACGCACCAGTTTTACCATGGATCCAGAATATTCTGAATCTGTTTTGAATGTTTTCATCGATTTATACAAAAAAGGAAAAATTTACCGTGGCGTACGAATGGTCAACTGGGATCCGGAAGCTTTAACAGCACTTTCAGATGAAGAGGTTTTGCACAAAGAGGTAAATTCTAAATTGTTTTACGTGCGTTACAAAATCGCAGGAAGTGAAGACGAATGGTTAACCATCGCTACAACGCGACCAGAAACAATTTTAGGCGATTCAGCAATTTGTATCCATCCAGACGACGAAAGGTTTAAGCATTTACATGGAAAACAAGTGATTGTGCCAATTGCAAACCGCGAAATCCCGATAATTCAGGACGAATATGTTGACATGGAATTTGGAACTGGATGTTTGAAGGTTACACCAGCACACGATACCAACGATTACGATCTTGGAAAAAAACATGCGCTCGAAACGATAGATATTTTCAACGATAATGGCACGTTAAATGCGCATGGAATGCATTATTCTGGCATGGATCGTTTTGATGTTCGTAAAGCAATTGAAAAGGAATTGTACGACAAAGGCTATTTGGTTAAAACAGAAGATTACATCAATAAAATTGGATTTTCGGAGCGCACGAATGCGGTAATTGAACCAAAATTGTCTTTGCAATGGTTCGTTGATATGAAAGAATTGGCTGCGCCGGCGCTGGAAAATGTCATGAATGGAAATATTAAATTCCACCCGGAAAAGTTTAAAAATACCTACAAACATTGGATGGAAAACATCAAAGATTGGTGTATTTCACGTCAATTGTGGTGGGGACACCAAATTCCAGCTTGGTATTTTGGTAGCGGTTCGGAAGATTATGTTGTGGCAAAAACAATTGACGAAGCACTGGAATTGGCAACATCAAAAGCCGGAAGAGCAATTGCAGCGTCCGAATTGAAGCAAGACGAAGATGTTTTGGATACGTGGTTTTCAAGTTGGTTATGGCCGATATCCGTTTTTAATGGTTTGACGCGACCAGGAAACGAAGAAATAAAGTATTATTATCCGACCAACGATTTAGTTACAGCGCCCGAAATTATGTTTTTCTGGGTAGCACGAATGGTTATCGCAGGATACGAATACATGGGCGATTTACCTTTCAAAAATGTTTATTATACCGGAATTGTTCGCGATAAACTGGGACGGAAAATGTCGAAATCTTTGGGTAATTCGCCCGATCCGATTGAGTTGATTGAGAAGTTCGGTGCCGATGGCGTGCGCATGGGCATCTTGATTTCTTCGCCTGCAGGAAACGATTTGCCTTTTGATACTTCCCAATGTGAACAGGGAAGAAATTTCACGAACAAAATCTGGAATGCCTACCGTTTGGTAAATGCATGGGAAGTGCGGGAAATGGAACAACCAAAATCTTCCGTTAAAGCGATAGAGTGGTTTGATGCTAAATTTAACCAGCAACTTATCGAAATCAATGAATTGTTTGATAAATTCAAAATTTCGGAAGCATTGATGGCAACGTATAAATTAGTTTGGGACGATTTCTGTTCTTGGTATCTGGAAATGATAAAGCCAGGTTACGAGCAGCCAATTGATGCTAAAACGATTGAAGCAACGAAAGATTTCTTCGAGAAAATTTTGAAAATTATTCAGCCATTTACTCCTTTTATTGCAGAGGAATTGTGGCATTTAATCCGCGAAAGAAAAGACGGCGAAGATATTATTATTGCAGAATGGCCAGCGGTTCAAACGGTAAACGAAAGTGTTTTAATTTCCTTCCATAAAGCGGAAGAGGTAATCACCAATATTCGGAATGTGCGCAAGCAAAACAATATCGCAAATAAAGTGAAAATGGAATTGTGCATCAAAAAGAACAACGACATCGACACTACTTTTGATGCGGTAATTGTGAAAATGGGCAATTTGTCGCAATTGGAGTATGTTGCGGAAAAAGTTGCTAACGCAAACTCGTTTTTGGTGAATTCCAACGAATACTATATTCCATTTGGCGATTCCATCGATTTGGAAGCAGAGAAAAAGAAATTGACAGAAGAACTTGAATATACCAAAGGCTTTTTGAACAGCGTGCAACGAAAACTCCAAAACGAGAAATTCATGGCCGGTGCACCGGAGCAAGTTGTTGCAACGGAACGCAAAAAAGAAGCAGAAGCACTTAGTACAATCGCTGTTCTAGAAGAGAAAATTTCTTCCATGAATGGATAAAAAAAACAACAAGATTAGAGCCTGGCAGAAATGTTAGGCTTTTTTTTGCTTTAAACGGTGAAATCCAATACCGATAATTGATTGGAAGCTTGAAGATTTAATTGGTAATTTCCTTTTGGGAAATCGTAAAACTTCACATCTAATTCATGGTTTCCAGCAGCAAGTTCAATACTTCCAGAACGAAAAGCATCATTTTCAGATACGCGAAAAACGTCTACGAATAGAATCAAAGATTCATTTGCTTTTAGATATACCCGGCTTTCTGGCGTTACTGGTTTTGGATAGATAAACGCGTCGAATTTTTTTTCTGAAGAGCCTAAAACGCCTTCAATTGTAACTCTTTCCGTCTTTTCTTCCGGTTTGTTGGTTGGGTTTTGTGCGCGCAAAGTTACACTTAAATTGGGATGATCAAGTGCTTGCTTTGAAGCTTTTAAAAAATTAACCGTATCCGTTGTTGTTTGTATATTGCCTGAAATCACTATTGATCCTAAGGAAATAGTGCAGATTTCCCAGGGAATTATAGGGTTAAATGGGTAATCAGGAACCACTCCTGAAAACGTAATTATATCTTCATAAGGAAATTTGAAATAAGGTAAGTCTCCTATAGTAGTGGCAAGTGAATCTGGATTTTTAACCGTGCTATCCAGTAATGCGACATCCGTTTTTGTGGTATCACTTTTTAGTAAAATGCTCGTTTCGGCATTTAATTTTGAAATAATTTCTTTCGAAAGC
The DNA here is from genome assembly GCA_041177985.1 of Bacteroidota bacterium. Lineage (GTDB taxonomy): Bacteria > Bacteroidota > Bacteroidia > Flavobacteriales_D > Crocinitomicaceae > M0103. Next base: position 3,418 of record JBEDAD010000156.1, read on the forward strand.
GTATTCTGACAACTGAACAAGGTAAGCCCAAAGACCGCTAATAAAGAGAAAATCCAAATTGCACGAAATGTTTCTCGTTCATTTTGCCATTTAAAAAATTCGTCATTGATTTGATTGAGCTGATAATTGGTGATATGGCCACATAGACGAGGACTTTTGGAAAATTCATCTAGTAAAGTTTGCTTTATTTCGAAGGCTGTTTTATTGGTGAAATCGACAACCTCAAGAGCGCATTTCTGACAAAAAGCACCTTTTTCAGTTGCAGTCATTTTTGACCAATCTTCAGAACAGGGTTCTTTTATTTCTAATGCCATCTTTTAGTTTGTTTAATTAAAACGTTGATTTTAAGGATAGGGTTGGGTGAGGTAACGTTTAATATTCTTATTTATTAAGAGTAACGCCCCATTTTTTTCTACGTTTTCAAATTGTGAAAAGAAAAAATCAACTTTTAATTTTACTGCTTTTTCAAACCTTTTTTTCTTTTTCCCAAGGAAATTGTGATACGTGTAAAGTATACTTTCCTAACAACTTGACACCGGATTGTGATCAGTTCGGATGTGAGTTACTCGATGTGATTAGTAATTGTGTTTTCAATGAATACCATTTGTTGATTTTCAACCGTTGGGGAGAAATTGTTTTCGAAAGTGAGCAAATCGAGCGCAAATTTGACAGCTCTAAAGTGAAAGATGGAACCTATTTTTGCCGGATTAAAGGCGTCTTCTGTGAAAATTCAACAGTTGAAAAAAATGGCTATATAACTGTTTTCAGGTGAGAACACTAATTATTTCTTCTTATAAAGAATACCTTGAATGCTGCTTCTCGAAACAAAGTGGTAATTCCCTTTTGCTTTTTCAAATACGCTTTTAGCCCAAGCCAAATTCTCTGGCGTTTTCGCTAATTCCGAATAAATAGGGGAAAGGTATTTTCTGCGTCCAACTTTTAACAGAAAACGTTCCATATTTGGTCGGATTTCCAAGTAGCCACTTTGTATTCCAAGCGTAAACCATTCGGAGCGCACTTCTGCATTTCCCCATGTTTTAAAATGAAGTTTCGCATCCAACTTCCGCATTAATTCCGGATCGATTGTAGTTGGTAATCGGCGCACAAACGCTTGCCATTCCTGTGCCACATATTTATCCCGCGTAAGTTGTATAATTTGTTTCTTCTTTCGTTTTCGGCCTTTAATTTTCAACCATTTTATTTCTTTCTTAAAAATATCTTCTCCTGCTGCGAATCGATCTGCAAGTTGCTGCACCGCTTCAAAACGGGGCGATACAATCTTTATGCAGTTTTCCGGAATTCCTTCTTTGTAAATCCATTCGTTGGAATTGAAAGCAAGCTTGTTTGGTTGCAGCAGCTGCGTATTGAGGTACGACACAAATTTTTCGGTAGTGATTGTTTGGAACGCATATTTCTTAAAATACGCTTTCAAAAAGACATCCATTTTCTCTCTTCCAACAGTGTTTTCTATCGTTTTCAGGAAAAAAGCGCCTTTCACATAGGCAATATCCGTCATGCCATCATCTGGATTTCTTCCTGCCAATTTCAATTTCAACTTGGTATCTTCCGGATGGTCGCTCGCAGCAATTTCCTTTAAATCAACTTGCAATTCCTGAAATTCAATCAACGCAAGCATGTCCGCAATTTCCTTCCCGTAAAGGGATTCCATGATTCTATTTTCAAAATACACGGTAAATCCTTCGTTCAGCCAAAAATCGTCCCAAGAGGCGTTTGTCACTAGGTTTCCAGACCATGAATGCGCCAATTCGTGCGCAATAACAGAAACCAAACTCCGGTCTCCGGCTAGCAAAGTTGGATTTACAAAGGTGAGACGCGGATTTTCCATTCCACCAAATGGAAACGAGTAGGGCAGAACAATCAAATCGTATTGTTCCCACTGGTATTTTCCGTATAATTTTTCTGCCGCATCTATCATTTTCGGCAAATCTACGAATTCATTAACGCAGGAATAAATCAGTTCTGGTTCGGAGTAAACGCCACACGAAGGACCAAGTTTTCGGTACGTTAAATTTCCAACAGCCAAAGCAATTAAATAACATGGAATGGCCTGTTTCATCTCGAATTCGTACACACCATCTGCATTTTTCTCTGTCGGATTTTCAGCGCTCATCAAGGCCATTAAATCCTTTGGAACGCTAACTTTTGCGGAATACGTAAGCCGATTTGCAGGCGAATCCTGCAGTGGAATCCACGAGCGGGTTAAAATTGCTTGCCCTTGGGTGTACATATACGGATGAACCTTTCCAGTTGTTAATTCTGGACTCAACCAATCGATTGCTTCAGTTTTTTCTGTCGTTTGGTAATAAATGTTGATGTACTTTGTTTTTGGCGTGATTTTCACTAATAACGGTTGCCCCAAAACGGAATCTTTGTCCCACTGACCAATTAGAAAATCGGTTTCTTTTTCGTTGGTTTTCCCTAAAGTGATTTTTTGAATTTCCAAGCCTTTGATATCGAAAATCGC
>JBEDAD010000157.1:0-7309 GCA_041177985.1 Bacteroidota bacterium
TTATAAAAAATAATAAGCGAATGCACAAAATATGTCTGGTGGAGGATGAAAAAAGCCTTTCCGAACTCATACAAATGAATCTCGAAATGGAAGGATTTGGCGTGGTTTCCATTTCGAATGGAAGAGAAGCATTTATTCGAGCGAAAGACATGGGTGAATTTGATCTTGTGGTTCTAGATGTTATGCTGCCGGAAGTCAGCGGATTGACTATCTGTACAGAGATTCGCAAGCATTCCAATGTTCCAATTTTATTTCTTTCTGCCAAAGGAACAACAGAGGATCGAATCGCTGGACTAAAGCTCGGCGGCAATGATTATTTACCCAAACCATTTGATTTGGAGGAGTTGCTGTTGCGCGTTCAAAACCTGACTAAAAAAGCAGCAATTTCAGAAAACAAAGAACTGGAAGCGATTACGATTGGCACTAAAAAAGTACAATTTGACACCTTTGAGGTTATAGATCTTCAAACAAACGTTTCCATTCGTTTATCGAAAAAAGAAATTGAATTACTACATCTTTTTGCTGAAAAAGAAAACATTGTAATTTCTCGGGATGAGATCTTAGATAAAATTTGGGGGAAAGATCAATTTCCAACTTCTAGAACAATTGACAATTACATACTTACCTTTCGGAAAATTTTTGAGAGAGATCCAAAATCACCACTTTATTTTCATTCTATACGCGCCGTTGGATACAAGTTTACCAATTCTACAGCGGCACAAGTGTAAATAGAAAAAAAATCAGCGGACTCCTAAAATACCTTAATTTCAACTCTTCCTGCAGAATAAGCAGGACAATTTATTACTTTTACCCTACAAATGAAAGCGAAAGAAAAACAGAAACAACTGAGATACGATACAGCCTATTTAAAAATGGCGGAATCTTGGTCAAAGCTATCGTATTGTTCCCGCAAACAAGTTGGAGCAATAATCGTAAAAGACGAAATGATAATTTCGGATGGCTACAATGGAACTCCCTCCGGATTTGATAATTGCTGCGAAGATGCTGCCGGAAACACACAATGGTATGTTTTGCACGCTGAAGCGAATGCCATTTTAAAAGTGGCTAAATCAACCAATAATTGCAAAGGAGCAACATTGTATTTAACACTTTCTCCGTGCAAGGAATGCAGTAAATTGGTTATACAATCGGGCATAAATCGCGTAGTGTTCAAAGATTCCTATAAAGACGCTGAAGGAATCGATTTTTTAAAAAATGCAGGTGTTGAAATCATTCAAATAGAAAAACTCGAAGATGTTGAATAATTCAAAAAATACGTTTTTATTGCCGATCATTTTTGCTGGATGCATCGCCATTGGCTTATGGTTGGGAAATGCTCTTTCTTCCCGAACAGTGGATTTTACTGCTTCAGAAGGAGGCGAGAAATACCAAAAAATTCAAGATATTATTGACGTTTTAGATAAAAAATACGTGGACTCCCTAGATGGCGAAACCTTATTTGAGCAGACAATTTCCGACATGCTACACAAGTTAGATCCGCACAGTAATTATATTCCTGCTAAAGATCTTCAGGCAATCAATGAATCCATCGAGGGGAAATTTGGTGGCGTTGGTGTTCGATTTTTTATTTTACGCGATACCGTTTGCATCACCAATGTTGTGGCTGGATCGCCATCCTACGTTGCCGGACTAAAAGCGGGGGACAAAATAATTCAAGTGGACGGAAAATCCGTAGCAAGCAAAAAAATTACCAACGAAAAAATCATGTCCTTGCTGAAAGGGAAAGAAAATACTGCTGTAAGTCTGCGTTTGTTGCGCAATGGTAAAACGCTAAATAAACGGGTGATTCGCGGTTCTATTCCAATTGAATCGATACTTTCTGCCTACATGATTCAACCAACCGTTGGGTATGTGAAAATTGAATTGTTCTCCGTGACTACTGCACAGGAATTTCGAAAAGCGGCGGTTTGGTTGAAACAGCAGGGAATGAAAAAAATGATTCTCGATTTACGCAATAATGGCGGTGGTGTGCTGCAATCGGCTACGGAAATTACAGATGAGTTTTTAGGAGCGAATATTCCTATCGTACGTACAAAAGGCGCACACATGCAATCTAAAACGTACCGCGCTTCTGCAGGGGGAATTCTAGAAAATACGCGTGTTGCGGTTTTAATAAATGCCAATTCAGCATCCGCAAGTGAAATTGTAGCTGGAGCAATTCAGGATAATGACCGTGGAATAATTATAGGTCGCCGTTCTTTTGGAAAAGGATTGGTGCAGGAAGATGTGCAATTGCGCGATGGCAGTAATTTGCGTTTGACCGTTGCGCGCTATTATACGCCAACCGGACGTTGTATTCAAAAAACGTACGAAGAAGGTTACGAGGAATACGTAAATGCGCAAATGGAACGCTACGACAATGGAGAATTATACGCGCCAGATAGCACTTTATATGTCGATTCTTTGAAATTCAAAACACCCAAAGGTCGAATTGTCTATGGCGGTGGCGGAATTATGCCGGATGTTTTTGTGCCATTTGATTCCACAGGAACAAGCTGGTATTTTACAGAATTACGCTACTCCCAAGCATTTAGTGCTTTTGCCTTTGATTTTGTTCAAAATAAACGCACCAAGTGGACATCGATTGCGGATTTTGATAAAAACTTTAGCATTTCCAATGAGTTGCTCACTCAGTTTGTTCGCTTTGCGGAAAAAGAGCAAAAAATCAAGGAAGATAAAAGTGGATTTCTGCACAGTAAAGGCTTGATTTCAAAAACACTTAAAGCAGAAATTGCACGTCAACTATGGTTGGAAGATGGCTATTACCAGATTTCTAACAAAACGGATAACGAAGTACAAAAAGCACTTAAAAGTTTAAGATAATAGCCTGAAACTAAAATTACAGGAACAGAATTTTACCGTGTAATCTTAACGTTTTAAGCAAGTGTAAGACTACAGTGCAAGCCCTCAACATTTGTTCTATAACAGACGGCAAAATCCACCAAAGCGCATCCAACTAAAAACTGTTGAAAATTTGGGACAAGAAAAAAGTATTGAATAGTTATTTTTTGCGAACTTGCAACTTGAATTTTGACAATAAAATAAATGAAGACAAAAGAGAAAATAAGCATAGATGAATTTGACGGCAAACGCTTTCAAATTAAACTTGTAGAGCCAAAAGCCGACAAGAAAGCTGTATTAACTCACTATTTACATAACATACATAATGGAGTTTCAAAGCATTATAAAAAGGATGCTTTGAGTGCTTTAAAGGAATATGTTCAATATAAGGAACAAGACGAAAATATTTCAATTGTTGCAGAAGACGCACTTCAACAACTACTTTTTGAAGTTGAAAACGTTCCGTTTCCAACTCCTGACAATTATACTTTTAGATTTATTGACCTTTTTGCTGGAATTGGCGGTTTCAGACTTGCAATGCAAAATCTTGGAGGAAAATGTGTATTCACAAGCGAGTGGGACAAAGAAGCACAAAAAACATATAGAGCAAATTTCGGAGAAATTCCATTTGGCGACATTACTAAACCACAAGTAAAAAACTATATACCCGATAATTTCGACTTATTGTGTGCAGGTTTTCCTTGCCAAGCATTTTCAATTGCTGGCAAACGTGGAGGATTTGACGACACAAGAGGAACGCTGTTTTTTGACGTTGCAGAAATTATTAAAAAACATAAACCAAAAACGATTTTCCTTGAAAATGTAAAAGGTTTGAGGAGCCACGACAAAGGAAAAACGCTTGAAACAATCTTGAATGTTTTACGAAACGACCTTGACTATTTTGTTCCCGAACCACAAGTAATAAATGCAAAAGAATTTGGAGTTCCGCAACATCGTGAACGAATTTATATTGTTGGTTTCCGCAAAGACACTGGAATAACAACATTTGAATATCCAAAACCGACAAATAAAAAAGTAAAATTTGCAGACATAAAAGAAAAGAAAGTTCCTGCAACAAAATACTTTTTATCCACTCAATATGTGCAAACTTTAGTCAATCATAAAGCACGACACGCGGGAAAAGGAAATGGTTTTGGTTATGCAATTATTCCAGATGATGGAATTGCAAACGCAATTGTAGTTGGTGGAATGGGTAGAGAAAGAAATTTAGTTTATGACCATAGAATTACAGATTATACTCCGACAACACATATTAAAGGAACTGTAAATCGTGAGGGCATACGTAAAATGACGCCGAGAGAATGGGCAAGATTACAAGGCTTTCCCGACAAATATTTAATTCCTGTTGCTGACGCATCAGCTTACAAGCAATTCGGTAACTCCGTTGCCGTGCCTGCAATTCAGGCAACAGCAACTAAAATTTTAGAACTAATAGGAATTACAAATGCTAACAGGAAATAAAGGCGAATGGAGTGAAATATATGCTTTGTTCAAATTGCTTGGCGACAAACAATTATTTGCAGGAGACGCAGACCTAAACAAAGTTGAAGAATTTTTTTACCCAATCATAAAAATTATTCGCAACGAAAGTGGCGGAGATTTTGAATATGAAATAAACGGAGATTTAGTAATTATTTCAGGAGGAAAAGAAAAATTAAGAATTCCTGTAAAAACATTTACAGAACAGGCTTCAAAATTACTAACTAAAATAAAAGGAGAAAAAGGAACATTTGATATACCAGAAGTTGAGGTATTTATGACATCTATAAATTGTCAAACATTAAAAGCAAAATCTACCTCTAAAACAGATATTCGTATAGTAATTCACGATCAAAGAATAAACCAAACAGCGGAATTAGGCTTTAGTATAAAATCTCAAGTTGGCAATGACTCTACTATTTTAAACGCAGGTAAAACAACAAATTTTATTTATCAAGTTTTGGGTTTCAAACCAACAGCAAAAGAAATAAAAACGATTAACGAAATTGAAACAAAAAGCAAAATTAAAGACAGAATTGAAGCGATAAAAAAACAAGGAGGGAAATTCAAATTTATAACACTTGAAAATAGCATTTTCAATAACAATTTAGTGCTTATCGACAGTTTGCTCCCAAACATTGTAGCCGAAATTATCAAGACCTTTTTCACAACAACATTAAGTTCAACAAAAGACCTCACAGACATCATTAATAAAGCAAATCCATTGGACTACGATACCCAGTTTGCACATACATTTTACGACTATAAAATTAAACGCTTTTTGACCGATGTAGCTTTAGGAATGACGCCATCAAAAGTATGGACAGGCATTTATGATGCAACCGGTGGTTATTTAATTGTAAAAGAAAATGGAGACATTTTATGTTACCACATTTACAACAGAAATCAATTTGAGGACTATTTGTTCGCTAACACAAAACTTGAAACAGCAAGTAGCACAAGACATGATTTTGGTAAAATATACGAGGAAAATGGACAATTTTATTTCAAACTAAATTTGCAAATTAGGTTCAAATAGACAATGCCAAAACAACTGTAAATATGAACGGATATTGCACTACCGAAAGAACACCAGCTTGTAACAGCAAGAAATTGGCGGTTCAGTGGTTAAATGAAGGTATGCTTCGTATCAAATTCATTGGTGGCACACAGTTTCGTGCTTCGAAATCGCCAACTTCTTTTAGTTGCAAAACGTTTTAAGCATATAAACAACAATCCCCACACGAAATTATTTCATTCCATGTGGGGATTCTAAGTTGTTGAAAAACCAAATAGCGGAATTAATTCTTAATCAATTGTTTCGTTGTGTTTTGACCGTTTACGTGAATGGAAATAAAATAAACTCCTTTACGAACCGGTGCATTTGCATCGTTGTTCCCGTCCCAATTTACAGAAAACTGATCGTGCGAAGCTACCTCGGATTGAACTAATTTGCGCAGTAATTTTCCTTGCGAATCGTATAGGTAAACGGAAATCACATCGCCTGCTTTAACGCCTGGATGCATAATTGTCGTTGCATTTTCAAAGGGATTTGGATACACGCTAATTGGACTAGCGTCTTCCTGCAATTGCTCCTGCAAACTTGCGCTCATCAACGCTTCCATGTCGTAATTTTCATCGCCAGCTTGGTGCAGCATAAAATGAAAATAAACCAAAAACATTTCATCGCTCGTGTTTAAACCCGCCGTAACCAATTGCGGTGGATTGTTTGGATTGTGCGTATTGAGAGAAGTATTGTCGTATTTCCCTTCTCCTTTAAATATCGTTCCTTGCGGTGCAAACTGAATATTCTTGAAGAAATAGAAATCTTGCCAATGGAAATCCCAGTGCGGAATATTTGCAAATTTCAAGGTGTCGGCATTTGGCTTTATCGCGTATGCTTTGATACTTTCTCCTAATAAGTGCATGTGTGGAAACACACTCAGCATGGACAGATCTGCAGGAATTCCGGAGGATCCACCAGGATATTGTGCCGAGACATTTGTTATTTGATTTGGCGGTAATCCAAATGACCAGTTTTGAATAATTGGTTCTGCGTACACTTGCCGGACGCCCGTTGTGCCAATTGGATAAAAGTGGAAAATTACTTTTGTACTGTCAAATTGACCATAACTTCCGGCGGGATAATGCATCGCAAAATACACGTTTGAACCGGCGGCAATATTTATTCCCAATTTGAGGGGCGCAACTGTCGGTAAAGTCATTGGTGTGGAACCTGGCGTGTAGCCTGCCATCAATTTCGTATTGGAATTACTTGGGCTAGCGCAATTTCCGCCGCTGGAATCGGTAACTTCCACGCCATTTGGATCGAGATAAATCAAGGCATGGTGCACAATTTCGCGGTTTCCAGGAATTATTTCAACGGATTTAATTACCCGATTTTGAAGTAGACCAGAAGGAACTGAAAAGCAAGCATAATCGTCATTTCCACTCGTTGCTTTACTCATATACGTTGGCATTTGAACCGTCAAATCGCCATTCCCCAAAATTAACGAAGAAGTATACACTGGCGGCGGTGGCGTAGCAGAACTATTTCCTTCCAACGCACCATTTAAAGTCCAACTCATCAACGTTGATTTCTCCGTTGGCGTTAAAACGCGGCTGTGAACATATTGTTGGTACGCATTTTCTGGCGGCCACGGCGGCATCGTTTCTTGTGCAACGGCGTCGTAAATTGCAGCAGCCATCGGACTCGTTTCATTATACGTCATCAAGGGAAACGGCGCAATTCCTCCCGTATGGTGGCATTTCGTGCATTTATCGTATACAATTTGTGCAACATTATCACTCCACGTTTGTGCGTTTACGCCAACATATAAAAAAGTGAAAAACAGTAGTATGAATTTTTTCATTGTTCTAAAATTAAAGTAGAAAAGTAAGTTAAATTTTTCAAAAAGAAAAAAAAGAGATTTAATTTGTTTGCTTT
>JBEDAD010000158.1:0-8749 GCA_041177985.1 Bacteroidota bacterium
CGCGCATAATTTTGATCGGAATATTGAAATTCTATGACAATCCTACTGTCTTTCGTTATCGGATTGCGCGATGTAAAAACAACTTCCGCAGCATTATAATTGATGACATAATCATATTCTTGTCCGCGTTCTTTTAATTTTCCGTCGATATACACTTTTTCAGTTCCGGATAAAACAATAATAAACGGTTCGTTTTCATTTCCCTTCAAACGATACGGCCCTTGGTTTCCTTCAATCCCCGGGACAATTTGTCGGGCAAATTTCCCCTTCGACAATGCGCCACTTACTTGTGTGTTCCAAACTTTACTAGAATCTGTTGACCATTGGTAGTTGAGCGTTAAACCTTGCGCCCGTTTTTTATAATTTAGGAAATACCCTTTTGGTTTGGAAAGCCAGAAATCGCCGGCAATCAGTTTCATTCTATCGTTATAAATTTGGATAAATACTTGGTCAAATTCCTGCAATTTATTGGTGTTTCCGTCCGGCTGAATCGGCAAATTATCATCAGAAACGGAAGCTAACAATTTTAAATTTGGAGCGATATCGCCCGAAAGCTCCAGGTTTAAAGTGGAATTAACGCCCAAATCCTGGTTGTTCCCAAAGGAAACGCCTCGCGAAATACTCCCGGACTTGTTTAAACCTGAACCACCAAAAACATCGTTTACAGAATACGTATTTTGAATCAAATATTTATCGCGATTTCCCTTTTCTTCCGAATACAAAATGGAAGTGTCGCGGGTGGCATAAATTTTCGTGAGATTTATTGGCAATACTCTATATTCCAACGTGATAGAATCCTGACAACGTATAATTAAGGTAAACTGCGAATTACTCGGGTCGAAGTTGTAATCGCTGCGTGGAAGAGCTAATTTTCCACAAAAAACGCGCAAGGAATTAGGAAAAATAGTCAACGAATCCAGCTGAATTTTCTCCTTGGTTGCCAAAATTGTTTTTTTGCGCAAACTCGTTTCCTGTGAAAATACATTCAAGGTGCCAATCCAGAAGATAATAATTACGAGTATGCGACGAAAAACAGACATGTGTACGAATGTACAACGCAGAAAGCAGAAAATTCGTGTTTGAATCAGAAAATACACCACAAAATTATCTGAAAATTAACCTCATCCATTTAAAGCGTTTCGGATTTTAAGGAAATGGCTCTATTTCTTTCACACTAATTCTTCCAGTTTATAGATTATAATAAAAGTAAATTGCTGTTAAAAAACGTTAAGCTCTATACGTTCTATGCTAGTGAATCTTACATTCGTTAAAACTATTTTTGCGTGCGGAAAATTCGGGTCAATTTAATTGTTGTTTTGGTTGTAATCTCTTTATTGGCTTTGCTGGTGATTCAAGCATTCCAAACCATTCAACTATACGACAGGAAAGCGTCACAATTTGAAAACAACCTTTCTACCTCCTTGGAAAGAATTGGTATCCGCCATGAAAAAGCAGAAGATATTCGCCGGTATCTGCAGATTGTAAACCGTGATTTTAGCGGCCAGTACAAAGATATTTTGAAGGAAGAATTCAAACACCTTTTATCATCACAAGAATCGATTTCTATTCAGGACACTACTATTTTTGAAAATGGTGAAATGCAGAATTTTTTGGTGATTAAAGGTTCAGCCTACGATTCTCTAACCGGTTTATCCACGGAGCAGCGCGTTATGGCGAGAGATGTTCGGCAATTGAGGGATTTATTTGACAAACAAAAGAAACAAATTCCTCACAACGATTCCATTAAACTTGCCATTCAATTGGATCAGCGGGTGTTGCAACAGATTTTCAAAAAGGCGAAATTTGTAAACGACATGATGGTAGAAGCCTTTCGAAATAATGTCTATGAAGATCCTTCGAAACGCCTGGATGTTGTGTTTTTGGATTCCGTTATTCGCACCGAACTTGCCAACGACGATTTGCCGAAAACCTATCAATTCATGGTCGCAAATGAATATGGAATACCAATCCAATTTGCAAAATCTACTCCAAACTATTCCGTTGAACTAGACACTTTACTTTCCGGAAAAACAATCTTGTTTCCAAGCAATATCCTAGACGAAGATTTGTATTTACATATCTATTTCCCAAAGAAAGGCGCGTTTTTATTCAAGGAAATGTGGGCATCCTTCACCATTAGTTTAACCTTGATGATTTTAATAATTGTCGCTTTGATGATTATGTTCCGTACCATTTTAACACAGCAAAAATTATCAGAGATGAAAAACGATTTTATCTCCAACATGACGCATGAATTTAAAACACCAATTTCCACCATTTCACTTGCTTGCGAGGCAATGGGCGATCAGGATATGGTGCAAAATAATGCAGCAAACATGGCACCGTTCGTAAAAATGATTAGCGATGAGAACAAGCGGTTGAGCCTTTTGGTAGAGCGAATTCTACAAAGTGCCGTAATGGATCGCGGAGAACTTAAATTGCGGGAAGAAAAGGTTGGTTTAAATGATTTACTCCGGGAAATCACTAAAAATGCGCAATTCAGAATGCATAACGGCGATGGAACGATTCAATTGAACCTTCCGGAAGAAACGATTGAAATTATTTCAGACCGAATGCACCTTACGAATATCATCAGCAACTTAGTCGACAACGCCATTAAGTACAGTAAAGACGCGCCGAAAATTGAAATAAGTTTGAAACGGGAAAATAAGAAACTGCTTTTAAGCGTTAAAGATGCAGGAATTGGAATAAAAAAAGAGCATATCTCCAAAATTTTTGATAAATTGTATCGTGTCCCAACTGGGAACGTCCATAATGTTAAAGGATTTGGTCTAGGTTTGAGTTACGTGAAAGCAGTAGCAGATATTTATGGCTGGAACATTCTGGTAAACAGCAAATTCGGAGAAGGAACAGAATTTATACTCGTAATGAAAGAAACACTATGAATAAAAAGATAAATATACTTCTAGCAGAAGACGATGAGAACTTGGGACATTTATTGCATACGTATCTCAAGAATAAGGGTTTTGATGCCGATTTAGCGCGAAATGGTAAACGGGCATTTGAGAAATTCACTGCTACTTCCGCCAAGTATGACTTTTGTATTTTCGATATTATGATGCCGGAAATGGATGGTTTTACCTTGGCAAAGGAAATTCGTGAAATTGATAAAAAAGTGCCGATTCTTTTTCTTACCGCTAAATCAATGAAGGAGGATAAGTTGGAAGGATTTGCAATTGGCGCGGATGATTATTTGACCAAACCATTTTCCATGGATGAATTGTTGGCGCGGATTACTGCGATTTTGCGTCGCACCGAAACAAATGGTTCAGATTTAAAAGAGGAACTCAAAGTTGGGATTATAAAATATGAGCCAGAATTGCGCCTGTTGCACTTGGAAAATGGCGCTAAAAAATTGACAACAAAAGAAAATCAATTGTTGCAATTATTGGTGAAAAATGAAAATGAAATTTTAGATCGACAGGCAACTTTGCGTGCAATTTGGGGCGATGACAACTATTTCAACGGGCGAAGCATGGATGTGTACATTGCCAAACTTCGTAAATTATTGAAAGAAGATCCTTCTATCGAAATCATGAATATTCACGGAAAAGGATTTAAACTAATTGTGAAATAAGCACAGAAATTTTAGATTGCCCAAAGTAGGGGTAAAATCTAATTCGCAACTTGTACCCTGCAACGCACTTAAAGTCGCCAACTTTTTCTAACTTAGCGGCGTTAAACACGCTGTGAAGAATTCTGTAAAATACATATTGCAAAAATTGATGGGTTTTAGGACCTATTTATACGTGTTTGCAATCTTCAAAATCAAAACACTTCGCTCGGATTCAAAAGAAAAAGATTTCTTTCACTTTCTATCTTTGTTGGAAGATGGAAAAGGAGCGGTGCTCGATGTTGGAGCAAACATCGGAATTATGACCGTTCATCTTGCGAATAAACTTCCAAACTCAACCGTTCATGCTTTTGAGCCAGTTCCAGATAATTTGTCCGTTTTAAAGAAGATAATCGCAAAATTCAATTTAAAAAAGATAAAAATACACGCAGTTGCTGTCGGAGAAACAATTGGAAATGTGCAAATGATTCTCCCAAAACAGGGAAAAACAAGAATGCAAGGATTGAGTCACGTGAAGCACGAATCCATCACGGAATGGAACGAAGGAGAAGAATTTGAAGTACCACTCAATACGCTGGATAATTTATTGAACGGCGAGCCAATCCAAGGAATCAAAATCGATATCGAGAATTTTGAATTCTATGCTTTAAAAGGTGGACGGCGTATTTTGGAATCCAACCATCCAATTATTTATGCCGAATTATGGGACAATGAAAACCGCGTAAATTGCATGGAATTATTGAACGGTTTAAATTACCATGCCCATGTTGTAGTGAACAATTCACTTGTTCCTTATGAAAGTCAAAAACACACCAATCAGAATTTTATCTTCATTGCCAATTAATTGGTAAAATCTGCGTTTAGAGCTTCACGAACAGTTTTTTTCGAATAAAAATCACCGCGAAAGGCAATAACTTCTTACTTTCACCCATGCAAAAAAAGTTTCTCTCGAATTTGGCATTAATACTGGTTTTGAATCTTCTGGTCAAACCTTTTGCTATTTTCGGGATTGATGCAACGATTCAAAGTCGCATTGGAGCGGAGGAATATGGTTTGTATTTTTCCTTGCTGAATCTTTCGTTTCTCTTTAACATCGTGATGGATCTGGGGATTAATAATTACACCACCAAAAACATCGCGCAATTCCCGCACATTGCAGGAAATTATATGGGTAAAATTTTCAGTTTTCGGCTGCTTTTATTCTTTCTATACGCCGGGTTAACTTTTCTCCTTGCGCTGCTAATAGGCTACAGAGGAAACCAAATTTACCTGTTGTTTCTTTTAGTTTTCAACCAGCTTTTAGTTACCATCATTGCGTATTTCCGCAGCCATTTTGGCGGTTTGCATTTATTTAAAACCGATGCGCTTATTTCTGTTCTGGATCGCTTGCTATTGATTCTATTTTGCGGTGGCGCATTACTTTATTCCTCCGCTGAAAATCAGTTTCAAATAGAATGGTATATTTATATACAAACCATTTGTTATAGTTTAACGCTTGTTATTGCTAGTGTTCTTTTGTTTCAAAAAATCGGTATTCCAAACTTTAAATTTAACCGCATCTTTTCCCTCGCGATTTTAAAGAAAAGTTATCCGTACGCATTTTTGATCGTTTTAATGATGCTTTATACGCGCACAGATTCTATCATGCTCGAGCGAATTCACAAAAATGGTGCGTATGAAGCTGGAATATATGCGCAGGGATTTCGGCTGTTGGATGCGCTATTTATGTTTGGAATGATCTTCGCAAATTTATTGCTACCCATTTTTTCGAAACTATTACTAGAAAATAATTCGTTGATCCCAAAAATGCTGAAAACTGCTCGAAATTTATTGCTGGGTGGAGCAATTCTTGGTGCGGTACTTTGTACTTTTCACGCGGAATTTATTCTCGGATTAATCTACAAAAACGACGTTTCTGCATCGGTTCCTTCGTTTCAATTTTTAATGTGGAGTTTTATTGGCATGTGCATCACGTTGATTTATGGCACATTGCTTACTGCAAATGGCAACTTGCGTTATCTAAATCAAATTTCGTTGGTTGGTGTTTTGGTTAACATCATTTTGAATGCGTTTTTAATTCCAAGCTATGGCGCAGCGGGGGCAGCATTTGCAACATTGGTAACGCAAAGTATGATTGCTTTGCTGCAATTGGTTTATTGCCATGCTAAATTTGGGATTCCATTTTCCCGTTTAAACACCCTAAACTATGTATTTTTTATTACAATACTTTTAGTGATTCCGTTTTTTATGGAAGATCAAAATGTGCAATTTATTCTGCAAATGGTGGCTGGAATACTCGGGTTATTTCTTTTCAAATTCATTGATCTGAAACAATTGAAGGAAACTTTTCAAGGGAAACTTGCAGAAAATGAAATAAATGGAATGAACTAGCGTTTTTACCGACGAGAAAAAGTTTATTTTAAAAGCGAGTAAATGACTAAATTCGCACCATAAAAAAAATCGAATGGCTGAAAAATTGAGTGAACTAGAAAAAGAACGACAAAACTTATTACTCTTTATCTGGCGCAAACGCAAACTGCTACTTATCGTAACCGCAATTGCAGCGGTAGTTTCCATTGTTGTTTCTTTCCTTTTAACACCAATTTATCGTTCCACAGCAATCGTTTTCCCAGCCGCAACTAGCACCGTTTCCTTCTCGGAGCAACGAAATGCAAAAGCAGCGGCGATGGATTTTGGGGAGGAAGAGCAAGCGGAACAATTGGTTCAAATTCTGCAATCTTCTAGAATTCGAGACAAAATAGTTTCTCAATTTGACCTCATGAATCACTATGAAATTGATGCGAAAGATCCCAATAAATACTTCAAGCTTGTAAAGCAATACAATTCAAACTTTTTGTTTGTGCGCACCCGTTTTGGCTCGATTCAAATCGACGTATTAGATGTGAATCCGCAGAAAGCTGCCGATATGGCGAATAAAATCGTTGATTTAATAGATACTGTGAAAAACAACATGGTAGCTGAACGAACGTGGCCAGCATTTGAAATCAATAAGCGGAAAAAGGAACAACTCGAGCAGGAACGCAAGGATGTTTTGTTCAAACTGGATAGTTTGGCGGAATTAGGCGTTGTTTCCTTGGAAGGAAGAACAAATTTATTTCAAGCCTACGTCGATTCGAAAAGTGCGCAAGAAAAAGCGGAGATTAAAAAAACCATTGATATCAACATGAAACATGGATCTCTTTTCGATGGATTGGAATTTATCCGAAATGAAAAAATCATGCAATTGGAAGAATTTCTTGTTTCTTATGAGCAAGCAGAATCGGATGCGTATTCGGTATTCAACCATAAATTCGTTGTGGAACGAGCGGTTGTTGCCGATAAAAAAGACAAGCCAAAACGCATGATTATCGTTTTATTGAGCACGATTGGTGCGTTCATTTTCATGGTCTTTGCCTTGTTGATTAAAGACCGATTGAATGAGCTGAAAAAAATCGCTTAATTCGTGCAATTCATTCGTAAAAATACTTCCTTTCTACTCATCGGGATTGCATACATTGCCTTGACGGTTTATTTTACATGGGAAGATCAGGCTTATTTGTCGCTTTTTCCCGTTGCTTTACTGGCAATTTATTTCGCTATTTATTATACCGAATGGACTTTTCTAAGTTTGGCTTTTTTAACGCCAATCTCCATAAATATTGAAGAATATTCTCAAAGTTTCGGTTTGTTTGTTCCAACCGAGCCATTGCTATTCGGTTTTTTAATTTTACTGCTGTTATTGCAAATTCAAAAGCAAGTCGTTCCTTCCAAAATTTGGCAAAACCAATTAGTTTGGGCAATTGGACTCTACCTTTTTTGGATTCTAATTACCTCCATCACGAGTACGCAACCCATTACATCCTTAAAATTCCTTTTGTCGAGGATTTGGTTCATTGTGCCAATTTTGGGCTTCGGAAGTTCCATTTTTCAGGACAAAAAAAATATTCAACGTTTCCTTTGGTTATTTGTAATTGGAATGATGCTGGTAATCACGTATACTTTAGTCGTTCATGCAAGTTACCGTTTTGGTGAAAAAGAAGGACATTGGGTAATGTGGCCTTTTTTCAAAGACCATACAATTTATGGAGCAATCGTAGCGTTGATTGTTCCGCTCGTATTTGGACTTTATTTCTCCAAAAAACACGCGCCACTGGTTCAAGCAATCCTAATTGGTTTTATTGGGATTACCTTACTTGGTTTATATTTTTCCTATACCAGAGCCGCATGGTTGAGTGTCTTCGCCGCGATGGGCGTTTGGGCTTTAATTCGCTTTAAAATTAAATTTAGTTGGTTGGCCGGCATCGTACTGGTAGCTGGGACGGTTCTATTCTTTTCGTGGGATTCGCTTCAAATGGAACTAGAACGGAACAAATCCGAGCATACGACAGAAGAATTTGGGGAGAAATTACAATCGGCGACAAATGTAACTACGGATGCTTCCAATCTTGAGCGCATCAACCGTTGGTCTTGTGCAATTGAGATGTTCAAGGAACGTCCAATAGTTGGTTTTGGACCTGGTACATATGCCTTTGAATATGCGCGTTTTCAAGATCCGGAAAATCTTACGATTATTTCCACCAATTTTGGAAATCTTGGGAATGCACACAGTGAGTACCTTGGTCCAATGGCAGAAATGGGATTTCTTGGAATACTTGCAATGTTGCTTATCGTTGCGGCAATTTTCTATAAAGGAATCACATTATACAACCGCTGGCCAAAAGAAGACAGGGAAATTCGCACCCTTCTTTTAGCGATGATTTTATCGCTCACCACTTATTTTGTGCACGGAATTTTAAATAATTTCCTGGATACCGACAAAGCAGCCGTTCCAATTTGGGGAATGTGTGCGGTATTTATTGCCTTTGAGATTGCGTTGAATGCAAAAGAAAAGCAAGTGGGAAAACTAGGTTGAAACTACTAAATCTCTTTCTTAATGCGTCACCCACAAAGTTGGATTCAAACATTGCACCAATGTTCCGGTAACCAAGTGGATTTCAAAATGTGCAACCGAAACAGAGCCGTCTTCTTTGTTTAAAAGCGAACCAATAGCTTGTTTTGTAGTTACTTTTGAACCCGTTTTCACATACGTATCTTGTAAATTAGTGTAAACCGTTCTGTAATTTCCATGTTTGATAATCACAACTTTTCCAGCGC
>JBEDAD010000159.1:0-4710 GCA_041177985.1 Bacteroidota bacterium
GGCGGAGAAACGCATTTGGATGATTTGGTAAAAATTAATGGGAATACCATTCGCACCTGGGGAATGGAAAATGCACAAAGCGTTTTGGATGAAGCAGAGAAAAAAGGAGTGAAAGTTATGCTGGGTTTGTGGGTACAACACGAACGCCATGGATTTGACTACAACGACGAAGCTAAAGTTAAAAAACAACTCGAAGACTTCAGAGTTCTCATACGCAAATATAAAAACCATCCGGCGCTATTGATTTGGTGCGTCGGAAATGAATATGAATTGGCCTACCAAAACACAAAAGTTTGGAAAGCCGTGAATGACATCGCCAAAATGGTAAAAGAAGAAGACCCTAATCATCCAACGGCGAGTGTTACGGCTGGAACCAGCAGCGAAAAATTAAAATTTGTTCAAACGCAACTTACCGATGTCGATATTTATGGAATTAACACCTACGGCGATATCGACAGTGTGAAAATCATCTTGAAGGATGGGAATTTCAATGGCCCTTACATGATTACAGAATGGGGACCTGACGGACATTGGCAATCTCCAAAAACGAGCTGGAAATCTTCCATTGAACAAACGAGCAAAGAAAAATACGACAGTTATGTTTCGAGATACAACGATTTTATTCAATCGGATTCTTTACAATGTATTGGGTCTTTTGCTTTCTTATGGGGACAAAAACAAGAATATACAAGCACGTGGTATGGCGTTTTTACCGAGCAAGGATTTCCAACGGAAGTGTATGATGCATTAGCAGTAAGTTGGTCAAAAAAAATAGTAGCAAATAATTCACCAACAGTGGATTCTTTAAAATTCCTTGGGGATTACAACGAAAGAAACCTCTTTTTACGTCCCAATGGAAAATATAAGATCGCAGTTTATGCTCGAGATATAAACAACGATAAACTGACTATTTCATGGGAATTATTTCCAGAAAGCACCGATTTAAAATCTGGGGGCGACGCAGAATCCAAACCAATTGAAATTAGTGGCAATTTGAAAAAAGGAAAAAAACAAACGTGTAAACTACACACTCCACGAAAAGAAGGAGCATATCGATTGTATGTTAGCATTTCCGATGGGGAGAAAATTGCCTATGCCAATATCCCGTTTTATGTCGGAAGTTTGGTGGAAATGAAAAAATAAAAACACAAGTATACTTGGACAATATCTTCCCTTAATTTAGGAAGTAGTACAAGTTAAAAAGAACAGAATAAGCAAAAATAACTTTAAATTTTATGCCAATTGCATTCGAATATTTCTGTTTAAAAGACTGTTTTTAGAGGGATTTATCCATGTATTACGTGTAATTAGATTGGTGAATCAAAAAACTTAATGAAAACTTATTGTATTTTGTATAATAAGTAAAATAAATTATATATTTACGCAAATATTTTCAATTACTATGATGAATAAACTACTTCTTTCCCTCACGCTTTCTGCATTATCTTTTCTGGCATTCAGCCAAGAAATTACCGTTTCAGGTAGTGTGAAAAATGAAAAAAACGAGACGATGCCTTATGTCAGTGTAAAAGTTAAAGGCAAAAACACAGGGGTTTTAACAGATTTAAATGGAAATTATTCTGTTAAATTAGTGGATTCCACAAATGTGTTTTTAATCTTTTCCTATTCTGGTTATACAAAACAAGAAATTAGGGTGGCTAAAAGAACCGTAATTGATGTTGTTCTTGTAACAGACGCTCAAGTTCTAGATGAAGTTGTTGCAGTTGGATACGGTGAAGCAAAATCAAAAGAAGTTACCGGTGCAACAGGAAAAGTTAAAGGAGAAGACATTGAAAAATTGAACGTTTCTAGAATGGATCAAGCGCTTCAGGGTCAAGTTTCTGGGGTAACAATCAGCACAAATTCTGGTTCTCCAGGTGGTGCATCCAATATTCGAATTAGAGGTATTTCCACTTTTGGAGATAACGATCCACTGATTTTAGTAGATGGTGTTGTTTACGATTCAGAAGGTTTAAATGCGTTGAATCCTTCGGATATTAAATCCATCAACGTACTAAAAGATGCCACTGCGGGAATCTATGGTGTGCGCGCAGCCAACGGAGTTATTATTGTTGAAACAAAAAATGGCCGTTTAAATAGTAAACCATCTATCGAATACAGTGCGTATTATGGAATGCAATCCACTTCCAAAAAATTGGACGTTTTAAATGCCACCGAATATGCTGTTATTAAGAATGAAATGTTTGCGTTCGGTGGTCAGCCAATGCCATTTAACAATACAAACTTAGGCGTTGGAACAGATTGGCAGGATACAATTTTCAGCAGATCTCCTATTCAAAGTCAGAATATCAGCATGAGTGGTGGAACCTATAACACCAAATACTCGCTCGGTTTAGGGTATTACAACCAAGACGGAATTGTTGGTGGCGACAAATCAAATTTCTCAAGATACAATGCGCGTTTTAATATCAGCACGGATCTTTCCACAAAATTAAAATTGAACTCGGTTTTGCTTTTTTCCACAGAAAGCAGAAGCACGCTTCCTGAAAACGGCTTAGGTTCTGTATTGTATAATACGCTAAATGCAATGCCAGATCGTCCGGTGCAATTAGCAGACGGCACTTACTCCTACTTGGAAGAAGTAAATGATATTATCAACCCGGTTGCACAAATTAAAAACCAGTACAATTGGAATACAGCAGATAAATTCGTTGGAAAAGAAGAGTTTGTTTACACCATAAATGACAATTTCACGTTTACGAATCGTTTTAATTACAATTACGCACTCGTTAATGCAAAAGTATTCTCACCATTGGTTTGGTACGGAAACGGAAAATATGCTAATACGGCATTAAATGCTGACTTAGAATCACCATTGGTAGAAATTGCAGACAACGTATTTTTAGAAAGAGGCGCTGCTGTTTACGAAGAGAAATCATCGTATTTAGACCTTACGTATGAGAGTTTTGTGAATTATGACCGCACGTTCAATACCGTGCACCGCGTTAAAGGAACTGCAGGGGTTTCCATTTTTCAACGCAAGGGAAATTCGCTGAACGGAACAGCATATAACATCCCAAATAATTCACTTAATTTTGCAGATATCTCTGCTAATACTGCACAAGGAGGATTTCTTAACAATACTGGATCTTGGGAATTTAAGGAGCGTTTACTTTCTGCGTTCTTGCGTGCAGAATATGCTTACACAAGTCGTTACTTGTTTTCGATGATTTTAAGAAGAGATGGTTCGAGTAAATTCGGAGGAAACAACCGCTATGGTTTATTCCCTACTGGATCCGCTGCTTGGTTGATTTCAGATGAGAAATTCTATTCTATTAAGTTCATCGACTATTTCAAATTGAGAGTTAGTTATGGTGTTTCCGGAAATGACCAAATTCCAAACTTTGCCTACAGAGCATTGTTAAATGGAGAAGGCGTATACGTATTTGATAATGTAATTACACAAGGAGCAGCAATTGGCCGTCCGGCAAATCCAGATTTAAGATGGGAAACTACCCGCCAATTTAACGCTGGAATTGATCTTACGTTTTGGAAAAAATTAGATTTCACAACGAATTACTTTATCAAGAACACAAATGGTTTATTGTTTCAACCGGAAGTTACAGCTATTCTTGGTTCATACGGACCTGGTGGCTATCCGCCAATTATCAATGCTGGAAATGTTTCCAACAAAGGAATTGAAGTTGAATTAGGATACAGTACCAATCCGAAGAAAAATCTAAAAGCTGACTTCAATTTTAACTTCACTTCTATTACGAACAAAGTGAAAAGTGTTCCGGAAGGCGTAGATTATATTCCTGGTGCTAGCTTTGGTGTTGGTGGCGATATCGCTACCCGTTTCCAAGAAGGATATGAGATTGGATATTTCTTTGGATATCAAACCGCTGGAATTTACCAAACACAAGAGGAAATTGATGCTAGACCAGTTGTACAAGACGGCGCGCAACCTGGAGATTTAATCTTTGTAGATCAAAATGGAGATGGTATCATTAACTTTAACGATGATTCGGACAAAACCTATTTGGGTTCCCCAATTCCAGATTTTACAATGGGCTTTTCATTCAATTTCAAATACAAAGCATTTGACCTTGGCGGATCCATATACTCTGTAATTGGCCAGGAAATCATACGTAACTATGAAAGACAGCAGCCATATGCAAATCAATTGGCGTATGTAATTGATCGTTGGACGGGACCTGGAACATCCAATGAAAATCCAAGATTGACAACGGGTCCAACAAAAAACACCCTTTTCTCCTCTTACTACGTAGAAAATGGATCCTTCGCGCGATTGAGAAACCTTCAATTAGGATTTACGGTTCCAACGAAATTACTGAAGAAACTGAGAATTGAATCCCTTCGTGTTTATGCGGTTGCAAACAACTTGCTAACACTTACTAAATACAAAGGATTCGACCCGGATATCAGTTCTAGTAACGCATTATCTGCTGGAGTTGATTATGGTTTCTATCCACAGGCGAAAACATTCATGGCAGGAATTCAATTAAAATTTTAACACATTATGAAAAAAATAATCCTTCAATTAATCATTCTTTCCGCAGTAGTTGTTGCTACGCAAGGATGTAAAAAGTATTTGGCTGTTGATCCGCCATATTCTCAAGATGCTGAAAACTTCTTTGAAACACCCGAAGATTATGACCGCGCATTAACTGGAGCATACGATTTGCTACAATCTTCTTTCCTTTCCTTGTGGATTGGTGAAATTGC
>JBEDAD010000160.1:0-2902 GCA_041177985.1 Bacteroidota bacterium
TTTTATTTTTCCTGGATAAAAAATTACCGCACCTGCACATCAATTTTAAAGACGAAGAAAAAGAAGGTGTTAAAACCCAATTGCATAAAACAACGCTTTTAGTTTTAGCAATAACCTTACATAACATTCCCGAAGGACTCGCAGTCGGAATTTTATTTGGCGCGGCGGCAATCGGAATGGAAGATGCAACACTCACGAGTGCAATTGTATTGGCTATTGGAATTGGAATTCAAAATTTCCCGGAAGGTTTTGCTGTTGCGATGCCATTGCGACGTTCTGGAGCAAGTAGATTCAAAAGTTTTTGGTACGGACAATTATCTGCTATTGTAGAGCCAATTGCCGGAGTTATTGGTGCAGTTGCTGTGATTTACATGCAGCCGATTCTGCCTTTTGCACTTGCATTTGCTGCTGGAGCAATGATTTTTGTTGTAGTGGAAGAAGTGATTCCAGAAACCCAACGCGATAAATTTACCGATGTCGCAGTGCTTGGATTCATCGTAGGTTTCCTTGTGATGATGATTCTAGACGTTGGATTAGGCGGTTAAATCAATTTTAGTTGCCTTCATGAAGCTTGCGCCGCAAGAAACTTACCTTGAGAAATTTTGAACTTTTAACAATTTTTTAATTTTAGTTTAACCCTAAGTCTGCAAAAGTTACTTACTTTTGTCCCAACACTATTTCATAGTTAGTGTTTTTAGGTTTAATAGTTTTAGCATAGTTTAGAAAAAAGAGGAACAAGTTTCAACAGAATTTGTCCCTCTTTTTTTTTAGCATTAAACCCCAAATCCCAACCGCCGCAGGCAGCATCGAATGAAAGGAGATAATCCCAAATCCCAAATCCCAAATCCCAAATCCCAAATCCCAAATCCCAAATTCCAAATCCCAAATTCCAAATCCAATCCCCCTCATTCCATATTAACCAAAATTTCCTTTAGTTCACTTAAAATCAAAGCAGTTGCGCCCCAAACTTTTTTATTGGCGAGATTAAAATATGGGATATTCCTAAAAATAGTTCCGTCGTCCAATCTAATTTCAGTATAAGCAATCAATGCTTCTTTTTTGAGGTCAAAAAGGGAAAAGCGCAGTATTTCGGCTACTTCTCGCTTGTCAGGAATCAATTCCTGCAATTCACTGTGGTAAAAAACGAATGGTTTCACCAAAAATCCGCTAACCGGAATATAAACATCGGTCAATTTCCCCAATAAAATCCCTGCTTGTCTTGGTATTCCAATTTCTTCAAAACATTCCCTTCGCGCAGTTACTTCTAGATTATCATCGCTCAAATCTTTTTTTCCACCGGGAAAACTAACTTGTCCACTATGATTTCCTGCATAATTCGGACGCTGCGTAAGAATACATTCTATGCGGTCATCGATTCTGTAAAGTACAATCGCAACGGCAGATTCTCTTATGTTTTCCGCGTTTTTGAGCGCTGCACTCGAAAGCATTCTGTGTTCGGGCGACATTTTCACATGGGCAGATTCACCGGGTAATCTTTCCGAAATTTCTTTCCGAATTTTATCTAGAAATACGTGTTCTACCATTTTCTGTGACTTGGATTAAGGAACGAAAAAAAAATAATCATCATTCTGTTTCTTAAGTATACGAAGATAGTTTTATTTTGAATTTCAGACCTTGTTAGATATGAATTCATAGTGAAAAAACCGTTTATTTTCCGTAATTTTACACATCTATTTATTTAAAACAAACATAGCATGCAACTGTGGAATACATTAAGTAAAGAGGAACTAGAGGCAAAATGGCGCGAAAGCGGTTACAAATTTGTGACGATTTCGTTTTACCAATACGCTCATATTCTAAATCCTCGTTTATTCAGAGATCACCTGTTCCAAATGTGGTCAAATATGGATGTTGTCGGAAGGACATACGTCGCAAAAGAAGGAATCAATGCACAAATTGCGGTTCCACTACTAAATCTAGATAGGTTTCGAACGGAACTAAATACAATAGATTTTTTAAATGAAATTCGTTTGAATATTGCAGTCGATGATTCGGAAGCAGAATTTCCATTCCTCAAGCTGAAAATCAAAGTTCGCGATAAAATTTTGGCGGATGGATTAACAGATGAATCTTTCGATGTTACCAATAAAGGAAAACATTTGTCTGCGGAAGAATTCAATGCACTTACCAACGATTCAACTACTATTTTAATTGATTTTAGAAACCATTACGAATCAGAAGTTGGACATTTTAAAGATGCCATTCTGCCGGATGTGGACACCTTTCGCGAGTCGTTGCCGTATATTGAAGAAGAATATTTAAAGGGAAATGAAGACAAGAATCTGGTGATGTATTGCACCGGTGGAATTCGTTGTGAAAAAGCATCTGCTTGGTTTCGACACCGAGGATTTAAAAACGTACACCAGTTAGAAGGCGGAATTATAAAATACGCCAACGATTGCAAAGAAAAAGGCATTGAAAATAAATTTATCGGTAAGAATTTTGTTTTTGACGAGCGCAGGGGAGAACGGATCTCCGATGATGTGATTTCGGTTTGTCACCAGTGCGGATCTCCTGCAGATACGCATACAAATTGCGCAAACGATGCCTGCCATTTATTGTTTATTCAATGCAATTCTTGCAAAGAGAAGATGACGAATTGTTGCTCCTCGGATTGCCAGGAAATGCATCAATTGCCCGAAGAACAGCAAAAAGAATTGCGAAAAGGAATAATGGCGAGTAACAAAATCTTCAAAAAAGGAAGGTCTGGAAAATTACCATTTCAAACTAATACAGAAAAACCTGTATCTTTAATCGAATCAAATAAACAGTAAATAAGGTGATAGCAGCAATAAACTGGGACATAAGTTCTGAAATCTTTGACGGATACAAAACTCCAAATCTGTACGGATTATTATTTGTTTCCGGACTTATACTCGGC
>JBEDAD010000161.1:0-4820 GCA_041177985.1 Bacteroidota bacterium
GTTCTGCGGCATTTCTCGCTGCAGTATTTTACTGCTTCCCAATCCTTTTCCCATTTCTTGCGCCAAGAAAATGGTTTCTTACAAACCAGACAAATTTTACTTGGTAAATGACTTTTTTTCATGGAGAACAGAAATTAGTAATTTGTAAATGCCAAAGGTTGTTTCAATCGTCTCACTGGTTTCTGTTGAAAGAAAACAAGCGCTAGTTGAAATAAAAAAATAGTAAAAAAAATAGGCGAGAATCGAGATCCACGCCTACTTTGTAAAATGTATTTTTAGTTATGCTTTTACGCCTAATATTTCTGCCATTTTTGAACCGATGTGCGCTGGAGAATCTACTACGTGGATACCACATTCTCTCATGATGCGTTTTTTAGCCTCAGCTGTATCTTCATCGCCTCCGACAATTGCACCAGCGTGACCCATCGTTCTTCCTTTTGGAGCAGTTTCTCCTGCAATGAATCCAACAACTGGTTTCGTTCCATTTTCTTTAATCCAACGCGCAGCGATTGCTTCTAAATTTCCACCAATCTCACCAATCATAACGATTCCTTCTGTTTCTGGATCGTTCATCAATAATTCAACTGCTTCTTTTGTTGTTGTTCCAATAATTGGGTCCCCACCAATACCAATTGCAGTAGTGATTCCTAAACCTGCTTTTGCAACTTGATCTGCTGCTTCGTACGTCAATGTTCCGGATTTTGAAACGATTCCAATTTTACCCTTTTTGAAAACAAATCCTGGCATAATTCCAACTTTCGCTTCACCAGCCGTGATTACACCTGGGCAGTTAGGACCGATTAATCGCGTATCGTAACCTTTGATATATTCTTTAGCTTTAATCATGTCGTTCACAGGAATTCCTTCCGTGATACACACAATCACTTTAATTCCAGCGTTTGCAGCTTCCATAATTGCGTCCGCAGCAAATGCCGGTGGAACAAAAATAATGGAAACATCTGCACCAGTTGTATTTACTGCATCTGAAACAGTATTGAATACTGGACGATCCAAATGGCTTGTACCACCTTTTCCTGGAGTAACACCGCCAACAACATTGGTTCCATATTCAATCATTTGTCCAGCATGGAAAGATCCTTCGCTTCCTGTGAAACCTTGAACAATTACTTTCGAATCTTTATTAACGAGTACGCTCATCTTTATTTACGGGTTTTAGTATCATTTTATTTCAGAGGTCAAAAATATAGGTTTGAAACCGTTTTATCAATGATTCGGACAATTATTCTCAAACATTTTTTATTTCACGCCATGCACCGTGATTTCATAGACCAAAATCGAGTTTGCCGGTATGTCGTCCAGCTCGTGTTCGCCATATCCCAATTGCGGTGGCGCAACCAAAAAAACCTTTGCACCTGCCTTCAATTCCAGCATTATTTCTTTCCAAGCACCAATTAAATCTTTCACTGCAAATTCTACCGGTTTTTTCTGCTGGTCGAATTTCTGACCATTGATGAAGCTTCCGGTGTAGGAAAACGAAACGATGTCTTCAAAATGAATATTTCTGCCTTCGCCTGGTTCTGTAATTTTATAATACAAGCCGGAATCAGAACGTTTACAGGTAATTCCCTTCTTTTCCAAATACGTTTTTATTTCTCCGTCGAAGGATTGCTTTTCTTCTTCGTTATAGGTTTTGCAACCAACTAGAACTGCTGTAAAAAGCAGGAGCGTTAAAATTTTAATCATGGTTTTTAATACGATTATTTCTTACTTTATTTCCACTGGTGAGAGCGTGTAGCCTTCTTTTTCAAGCAAACGAATCAAGCCATTCGGACCGCCTAAATGTCCTGCGCCAACTGCAATAAATATTCTTTTCGAAGCGAGTGATTCTCGAATTTGAGGGATCCATTTTTTGTTGCGGTCATCGATGAAAAGCTTTTCTTCCGAAGTGACAATTCCGCCATTTTCATGGAGCATAATGTACAAAGAATCCACGTTTTGTCGCGCATAAACTTGCTGCACTTTCTTGCTGAATTCAATCGATTTCTCCATTTCTCGAATTCCTTCCATAACCATTTCTGCTTGCTGCTCCTTGGTTAAATTATCGAAAAAAGAAAGCTGTTCTTCTAGCGTTTCCAATCCTTTAATTTCCACCTTACTTTCCGTTGCAATTTCTTCAAATTTTAATTCGTAGGATGCTGTTTTTCCCATAAATTGCATTTGCGTAGCGAGTTGAATTGCTACAAATGGTTTCATTGGCGATATTGTCTTTCGGAAGGCTTCTTCGGAAAGTTTTAACGCTTCTTTTGCCCAAACAAGAATGGAATCCGACTGTTCCGTTGTGAAAAAATCGAAGAACGATCCTTGTTTTAATTTCAATAGATTCATTGCGTCGAACTGACTCGGCATTCCTGGAAGTTCCATCACCAAAACATCCGCTTTTTGAACGCGTTTTTCCAAACTTTTCGGAAACAAAAAATACTCTTTTTCAATGAGATGCATCGTTCCGAAAAGGTAACTTCCATGTTTCACTCCGGGACCATTAATTTCCCATAAAAGGGAACTTTCAGACATTGGAAAGTCGCGTGTTTTTTTCTCCTGCGCAGTACTTTGAAAAGAAATTACAAGAAATAATACCGCAATCCGAAGAGAAAAAGTGTTACGCATCAATGGTGATTTCCGCCAAAAAATGATCGTTGTTTTCATATACTTTTTTTGCCTTCAGTCCAACATTTTTTGCTGCTGAAAATAAGTTGTCAAAATCAACGTATAACCAGTCAAACCAGGGTCCTTTTTCGCGTTTGTATTTCATTTGAAAACGAAAATTGCCATAGTATTCGGAATTTAGGTCTACCCAAAGTGCACCATCTTCATCTTCGTATAAGTATTTTATATCGGAGGAATCACACAGTATTTTTCCACCGGAAGCTAAAAGCGTTTTGGTGTGTTTAAGTGTTTTTTCCAAATTAGCCAATGTTCCAGCAATTCCAATGCCGTTCATCATCATTAGAATGGTGTCGTATTGCTCATTTTTCAATTCAAAAAAATCGATTTTTCGTGCACTTTCCAATCCAGCACTTTTCATGTAGGTAACGGCACCCTGCGATGTCTCGATTGGGAAAACTTGCAAACCACGGTCTTGTAATTCAAAGGAATGTACGCCCGCACCTGCGCCAACATCCAACACTTTTCCTTTTGTACGTTCCAACGCAATTTGCTCCAATTCCGGCATGTTATCGAATTTTCTGAAAAGCACTTCAATCGGAATAATATCGTCTTCACAAATGTCAGATCCTACAATAATATCATTCGGTTTTTTAGTTGCTGCATATTCTGCTATCGCTGCGCCAATTGGGTCGCCAAATTTTTCTTCCATTAGTATTCGTATTCGTCTAAATTTGAATAATCGTCATCTGACATGCCATCTTCGTAGTCGTTGAAACCTAGTTCATCTTCTTCTTCATCGTCTAATTCTCCCGCAAAAAGATCTTCGTTATCTGCAGCTTCTCTGGAGTCTTCAGGTGGCGCCATACCTACAGCAAGCAATACTTCTGGCGTTGCCGGACTGTTTTTGTCGTAACCAATAAGTTCTACCAAAAAAATCCACATGCGCAAGAAATCATATACCAGAATAAATTTCTGATCCGGCTCCTTCAAAAAATCTTTGATGGTCGCATCTTTCATTATTGCTGTTGGGGATTCCACTAAATCATCGTCGTAGGACATATCCATCAAACTGATTTCCTCTCCTTTGTCCCAATTGTCGTTCGAAACATAAAAACTGGCCATTTGATCGCCTTCAAAACGAAAGGAGGAAACAATTGCCTTGAATAACGATTCAAAATCGGCTGTATCGCTGATAAGAATATCTCGAAAGATTTCACTGTTACTTTCTGAATCTAGAAGTACTCTAAATTTTAATCCTGCCATGTTACTATTACTATTGACTATGGTATAAAAGTATAACTAATTGTTTTATCTTGGGTCATTCGCGAGGGTTAATCCTAATTCTCCGCCAATTCGCAACATATATTCAATAGCTGCTGCGGATTCATTTGGTATTTCGCCTTCCAAAATTGCTTCTTTGATGCGCGATTTTAGTATTCCAACTTCTGCGCAGGGTGCAATATTATACACTTGCATAATCAATTCTCCAGAAACGGGTGGTTGGAAGTTGCGGATGCGGTCTTTTTCCTCAACGGCTTTTAATTTTGCCAAAACCATGTCGAAATTCTGACGGTATTTTTTAACCTTGAATTCGTTTTTTGAGGTAATATCCGCATTGCACAAAACCATCAAATCTTCGATATCGTCACCAGCCTCGCTCAAAAGTCTGCGAATCGCAGAATCTGTCACAAAACCCTTCACCAATGCAATCGGACGCAAATGCAAGCGCACTAATTTTTGTACGTATTTCATTTTCTGATCCAAAGGCAATTTCAAGCGTTTGAAAATTCGCGGCGTCATTCGTGCACCTAAATCCTCGTGTCCGTGAAAAGTCCAACCAATTTCCGGGTCGAACTTTTTGGTTGGTGGTTTTGCAATATCGTGCAAAATTGCTGCCCACCTGAGCCAAAGATTGTCGCTTTTTCCCGCAACATTGTCGAGCACTTCCAAGGTATGGTAAAAATTATCCTTGTGGGATTTTCCATGTATGATTTCCACGCCATGCAAAGCAACCATTTCAGGAAAAAATTGCTGCAATAGTTTGGTGGAATACAATAATTTGAATCCACGCGAAGGTTCGTCACTTAAAATTATCTTGTTGCATTCATCGACAATACGCTCCATCGAAATAATCTCTAGGCGATCTGCATTTTTGAGGATGGATTGTAAGCTTTTTGGTTCGATTTTAAAATCCA
>JBEDAD010000162.1:0-5288 GCA_041177985.1 Bacteroidota bacterium
CTAAAGATCTCTAAATGTCTTTCAATAAAAAATTGATGTTTGAAAATCGATCCCGAATATTTTTTATGTTTTCTCTAAAATATTCTTCTCGTTTGCGTTTTCTGTATTTCTTGGAAGCAGCACCAAAACTCAATGCTCCTAAAACTGCAATTACAACAGGTAGTTTTGGATTCAAATCCGGATCAATTTCTTCAATGTCGCTTACGTGAATAAGAAGTTCTTCATTCAAATCCAAGTCGATTAAACTCTCTTTCAAATCTTTGGAATAATGCGCAAATCGCTCCAAAGATTCCTGTTCCAAATCTTTAGATTTTAGAATTTTATCTGCTTGAAACTGAACATCTCTTAGTTGAAGAAAAAGGTTGTCGAAACTCATTACTTTGCGCTATTTATACTCAAAAGTAATGAAATTATCTCACTTTATTACAGCTGGCAAATCGTTTATTTTAGCGGAAGGTACAAACAATATAGAACTTGTATTTACGCAATGTCGTGTGTTTTTATCTGTAAATCGTTCTCCTTCAAAAACATGACCTAAATGACCGTTACAATTTGCGCAAATAATTTCCACACGACTTCCATCTGCGTCTGGCACACGTTTTACTGCTCCTTCAATTTCCATATCAAAGCTTGGCCATCCGCAATGTCCATCAAATTTATCATCCGAACGGTACAATGGATTATTACAACGGCGACAAACATACAATCCGTTTTCTGTTTTTTGGTAGTAATCGCCGGTGAACGGCCGGTCAGTTCCTTTGTATTCAATGACACGCACTTGGTCTGGTGTTAAAGAATTGTATTTTTTTGTGGAATCCATAGTTTTTTCGGTTTTCAATGAAGAATTAACATTTTGGGCTTGACACGAATTCAATACAGTAGACAGCGCAATAGCGCAGAAAATAAAAGTGCCGGAATAAAGGATCTTTTTCATACTCGTGTTTAGTAAATAAACAAAACAAATCTTTTTTTGTGCTGACTTGGTTGAATTAATTTCGTGTTTCTTTTATTAAAAGATCTAGAAAACGATTTAAAACACTTTGGAACTTCTCTAATTGTGCATCCGTAATACAATAAGGAGGATTGATGAAAATAATATTTCCGAGCGGACGAACCAACAAACCATTTTCTAGAAAAAAGGCATATGCCTTGTCCCGAATAGTTGAGAAATAGGTATTCCCCTCCCCTGTTTCGAGTTCAATTGCCAGAATTGTTCCTAAAACACGTGCTTCTTTGACAAAAGGATGCTGTTCAATTTGTACTTTAAAAAGAGAATGTGAAGACGCAATTCGTTGAATATTTTCCCATGTTTCGTTCTTCTCAAAAATATCCAAACTGGCACACGCCGCTGCGCAAGCCAATGGATTTCCGGTAAAAGAATGACCGTGTAACAAAGCTTTCGATTTATCTTCCGATAAAAATGCCGTGTAAATTTGATCTGTAGCAACAGTTAAACCCAAAGGCAAAACTCCGCCGGTCAATCCTTTGGATAAACAGACAATATCTGGTTTGACATTGCTATGGTGCATCGCAAAGTATTTGCCCGTTCTTCCCCAAGCTGTCATTACCTCATCAAAAATCACTAAAACGCCATACTTTTTAGCCAAAACAACCAGGTTTTCCAGAAACGAAATGCTATACATGCGCATCCCTGCGGATCCTTGTACCAAAGGCTCTACAATCATTCCTGCAAATTCATTTGTTTTAAAAAGTTCTTCTGCTTTTTCCAATAGTGAATTTTCATTTTCAAGCGTTGGAAAATCCAAAAAATCAACATGAAAGAAAAAAGGCTCGAATGGCGCATTGAAATAACCGCGTTGACCAACAGACATCGCGCCAAAAGTGTCTCCGTGGTAGGCGCCATCTAGGGCTAGAATTCGCGTTTTTGGCGTTCCACTGTTCGACCAATATTGAAAAACCATTTTCAAAGCAACTTCCACTGCGGTTGAACCATTATCACTAAAAAACACCTTTTGGAAAACATTTGGCAACAAAGCTGTAATCCGTTCTGCCAATTCTGCGGCCTTTGGATGGGTAACACCAGCAAATATAACGTGATCAATTTTAGAAAATTGCTCAGAAATTGCCTTTCCGATATGCCCATTTCCGTGTCCGTGAACATTCACCCACCAAGAGGAATTGCAGTCAATATATTCTGTTCTATCTGCAGCATACAAAACGGCATCCTTTGCACGGATAATTTCTAACGGTTGCGGTGCAGTTTGCATTTGCGTAAATGGATGCCAAACGTGCTGTTGATCTTTTCTTAGCGTATCGCTCATTCCAATTAATTCTCCGTGAATACAAATTTCTCTGTTGAAATCAATTTTGCTTGGGATTGAATAAAACTAGCATCTACCCTATCCGTTAGCGGAATTCTGGCTAGTATTTCTAAGCTTGTTGTAGAACAAATAAATGTTTCTGAAGGTACATTTTCATCACCGACAAAAACAATTCCCAAGATTTTAAATCCTTTGTTTTTTAGGTAATTTACCGTAAGCAAGGTATGGTTGATACTGCCGACATAATGCCGTGAAACGATAACAATAGGCAAGTTCCACTCTTCAAAAAGTTCCACTAATAACAAACCGGAATCGTTTACAGGAACTAATATTCCACCAGCCCCTTCTACTACTAAATTTCCGTTTATCTCGGGAAGTCGCAATGATTCTCTAGCTATTTGGACACCATCAATTGCTGCTGCTGCATGCGGTGAAATTGCACTGTCCAAACGAAAAGCTTCTGGCAGAACAGTAACATTTTGATCCGTCCAACCGTTCACTTTCATTGTATCCGTATTTTCTAATTCCCCTGCTTGAATTGGCTTCCAATAAAATGCTTTCAATGCCTGTGCTATAATTGCGGAAACCACAGTTTTTCCAATATCTGTTCCGATGCCGGTAACAATAATTTGTTGGTGTTTTGACATAATTTCAGTGTTCAAATTAATGAATGGAAATTAAAAAAAATGTAAGAAATTCACGAGATTAAAAATCAAACAATTACTTAGCTTCTCAATTTTGCGCCTAATTTCGCGTCCAATTCCGAACGAATTTTTTCCATCAAGGAATCAACTTGCTGGTCTTTTAATGTTTGTTCAAAATCCTGAAACGTAAAGGATACGGCATACGATTTCTTTCCTTCTTCCAAATTTTTACCTTCGTACACATCAAACAATCCAACATCTCTGAGTATCTTTTTATCGCAGCTCTTTGCAACTGCTTCAATCTCAGAAAAGGTCGTTTGGGTATTTAATACCAGTGAAAAATCTCTTCTTACGGCAAATGTTTTAGGCAATTCCGCATATTTTATTTTTACAAACTGTAAACTTTCAAGGATCACATCCCAATCAAAATCGGCCACAAAAACATCGTTTTTAATCCCAAAATGTTTTTTCATTGCTGGGTTAATCCAACCAATTTCTCCGACCTTCTTTTTTAGAATTGTCCATTGCATCCCATCCTGTAAAACAGAATTTTTTAACGCAGATTCTTGCACTAAATCGTTTAAACCTAATCGCGAGAAAACAGCATTGGCAAGTCCTTTCATCGAATAATACGATACAGCTTCTTTCGAAGCATTCCAGGATTCCTTTTCTTTTTTTCCGGTTAATACTAGGATCAAGCGTTTGTTTTCAGCAAAACCACTTTCGTATTTGTGGTAGACTTTCCCGAATTCAAATAATTTCAAATCTGCATGTTGTCGATTTTGATTGTGCTCAATCACTTCTAAAGCATTGAATATAAGCGACTGACGCATCACGTCCAATTCCATGCTCAATGGGTTTAGCATCTGAACATTTCGTGCAGAAAGAAGCGACTCTCCGCCTAAATTCTCCACATACGTTGCTGTTGTCAATGAATTATTCAACATTTCAACCAAGCCTTTTCCGACTAATAATTCAGATAAAACGGCCTGAACCTTCTCACTGTCTGGTTTGGAAAATGTATTTATCGACGTGTTTAATTTTTCCGGTAACGGAACATTATTGAAACCATAAATGCGCAAAACTTCCTCGATGACATCCGCTTCACGGGTAACATCCACACGGTATTGCGGCACGCTCAATTGCGCAATACCATCCTTTACTGCTGTAACTTTTATATCGAGGAATGATAAAATTTTATCAACGTCGTTCACAGAAATTGTAGTTCCAATTAATTTATTACACCGGTCGTAACTAAATTCCACCGTGCGATTCTCAAACTTTTTGGGATATCTATCCACGGTTTCCATGGAAATTTCTCCACCAGCAATTTCCTGAATCAATAAAGCAGCACGCTTCAATGCATATTCTGTCAATTCTGGATCTACACCGCGTTCAAATCGGAAACTGGCATCCGTATTCAATCCGTGGAACTTTGCTGTTTTCCGCACAGAAACAGGATTGAAATAAGCTGATTCCAAGAAAATTTGTGTTGTATCCTCTTTAATTCCAGATTCCGCGCCACCAAATACGCCTGCAATACACAAAGATTTTGAAGCGTTTGTAACCATTAAATTATCTGCAGACAATGTACGTTCCACACCATCCAAAGTTGTAAATTTCTCCCCTTCATGTGCTAATTTTACACTGATTTTCCCTTGTAAAGAACGTACGTCAAAAGCATGCAATGGCGTTCCCAATTCGCGCATCACGTAATTCGTTACATCGACGACATTATTAATTGGAGAGATTCCAATCACGCGCAAACTCTTTTGCAACCATTCCGGAGAAGGTTTAATCGTTACATTTTTTAGCGTTGTTCCAACGTACCGAGCACAAAGTTCTGGATTCTCAACCGAAACATCTATTACAAGCGATGTGTTTTCCACTTTAAACGCAGAAGTATCTGGCATTTTTAAGGTTAAATTCTCTTTTTTGTGAAAATTCAAGTAGGCGATAATATCCCTTGCTACACCAACGTGACCCATTGCATCTGCGCGATTTGGAGTCAAACCAATTTCAATTTGGTAATCATCTTCCAAATTAAAAACTTTTGAAGCTGGGGTTCCAACCTCTATTGCAGGATCCAAAACTAAGATTCCATCATGCGATTTACCAAGTCCCAATTCATCTTCAGCGCACAACATTCCAAAAGAATCAACACCTCGAATTTTTGAAACTTTCATTTTCAATGGCGCATCTGGTGATGGATATAAAGTAGCGCCAACAGTTGCCAATAATACTTTTTGACCAACTGCAACATTCGGAGCGCCGCAAACAACTTGGAAAGGTTCTCCGCCAATCGTAACGGATGTCACTTTCAACTTATCTGCATCTGGATGCTTTTCACAGCTTAGAACTT
>JBEDAD010000163.1:0-3299 GCA_041177985.1 Bacteroidota bacterium
ACAAATCCATCTTTGATGTGGCGCACCGGTGAAACGGTAAAAATAATTGCGCAATCGGGATTGATTTTTTGGATTAAATCGATTGTGCCGTTAATGGATTTTTCAATAGTTTCAACCGATAAAATTTCTTTTAAAAAAGCTGCTTGAGGTACTTTATGACAGTTGGCAACGACAGCATTACTTTCAATATTTCGATAAACCCAAGATGTCCCGTAGGTGATGATAATATGGGAAGCCTGAAATAGTTGTATCAATGAAGTTTTTAAAACAGCATTCAAGTTTTCAAGAAATTCCTCTTTATTAGAATTGCTCCAATCGGAATGAACCTCATAACAATGCCAACGTTCATTGTGAAAAAAAATGTCTTTTTCGGTAAAAAAAAATTGATTCACCACACGATAAATCATTTTTTGGATGGAAACCGAATTAAAAATGATTCCAAATGGATTACAAGTGTTTTGGAACTTGAAATAGTCCAATTTCTCAGCCATATTTTCGGCAAAACAAGAACCCAAAGACAGGATTTTTGAGTTATAATCTATTGGATTATTGCTTTTTGGAATCGGTACTTTAGTTCTGAATTGCATTTATTTTTTTTTCTTATTGAGATTAATTGTCGAATAATACTTGCCCATAAAACTAAAGCGGTATTTGAGTTTAATTCGTAAAGCAAAAAAAAGGGCATTACTTTCGTAATGCCCTGTAAAAGTAATCTTTATTTTTTTATTCTTTAACAATTTTCAGGTTTTGAATACCATAGGAATTTTCAACTCTTAAAAGATAAACACCCGTTTTGTAGGCGCTCATGTCTAAAGTATGAGAAGCTTTCACTACCTCTTCCAAGATTTTTCGCCCCTGCATATCTGTCAAAACAATTTGGTTTTGTTCGTCCAATAATTGCAGGTGAAACACATTTTTCACTGGATTTGGATAGAAAAGTTGTTTCAATTCAGAAGGATTTTCCACACCCAATGTACAAGTATTACCCACAACATAAGAAAGATATTTAGTCACAGCCAAACCTCCTGCAAAAGCAAATTTAACAGCATAATTAATGGTGGAACCTAGAGTTTGTCCAGTGATAGTTTTTGTAAAAATCTTTCCTGAAACATTCGTCATTGCCGTCTCGCCAAATGGAGTTTGTTTCCACAAATAAGCAATTACACCAGATTTATCATCTAATAGTTCGAAAGTGATTTTAACATCTGTCCCAATGGTTTGAAAAGCATATTTATAACCCACTGCGAAAGAACCTTCCCGAGCTTCAGATCCAGTTCCTGCACATTCTGTGTTAGTATTTAATGCTGTTGTAGCACTGAGTAGAATTGGATTATTGGCAGCAACATTTCCTCCTAAATCGCTTGCCGAAATACTAAAAATATAATTTGTATTTGGGGTCAGAGCTGTTATCAAAAGGGAATTTTGAACTCCAGAAGCACCTGATGTAGAACTGTTCTTGGCACCATAAGCAACATTATAAACAACTGTTCCAGAATTATCAGTAGCTTTCAACAACAATTCAACAGAAGTACTGGTAATGGCTCCAATACTGGCTGTAAAATTAGTTGGCGCTAGTGTGTCGTTTGTACTTCCACAATTAGTTCCTACCACATAGCTTATATATTTTGTAACGGCTAATCCACCTGCAAAAGCAAACTTACAAGCATAATTAATGGTTGTTCCATAAGATTGTCCGCTTACGGTTGCTGTAAAAATATTTCCTGAAACATTTGTCATAGCTTTTTCTCCAAAAGGAGTTTGTTTCCACAAATAAGCAACTACTCCTGCTTTGTCTGTATCCAACAATTCAAAGGTCACATATACGTTTGAACCAACGGTTTCAAATGTTGCTTTATAGCCTATTGAAAATGTTCCTTCGCTAGCAACTTTGGATGTTTCTATACAGACCATAGCAGTTGCAATAGTCACATTCACGATTTGCGAAGTAACAATAGCTCCATCATTATCTGTTGCTTTTGCGGTTAAAGCATAAGCGCCAGCAGTTGGATTCCAATTGGCAGTGTATGGAGCCGATGTATCCGTGCTTATTAAAATATTATTTTGATAAAAACTTACCTGCTGAATTGTTCCGTCAAAATCACTGGCATTGGCAGTAATGCTAACTGGTTTCCCTTCTGTAAATGTATCGTTTTCTGATGGTGTCACCAAAGATACGGTTGGAAGAGCATTGGCAGTATTGGTAACCAATACCAATAATTCAACATCATCCGAGCGTAAATCAGTATTAGTAACAGTCAATTTCAGGCTATAAATCCCTTCGACCAATCCGCTAATGGTTGACATTGCAGCTGCAGCATCAGAAAACTGAACTACTGACGGGCCATAGTTTTGTGTCCAAGCAAAAGTCAATGCTTTCGCTCCCGACTCTGTACTTGCAGAACCATCAACGGTTGTTGAAGTTGAAGGCAAAATCACTTTAAGATTTGGTCCTACAACAGCCGTTGGATAACTGAAAGTCAAATCGCCAGTTCGGGCAAAAGTCATTTTCGCCAAGTTAAATTCACCTGCCGAAAAAGTAACGCGCAATATATGTTTTCCGGGTGTAAGGGGAATATTTGCAACTGTTTTAGTAGCCCAAACATTCCATGATGTTGTAGATGTGGAAGGAACTGTAATAGCGGCAGAAATAGTTTGTCCATCTAATTTCAATTGGAATGGTCCACCACCTGCCGAATTGCCTGAAGCATAACGGAAAGCAAAGGAATATAAACCTGATTGCGCCACATCAACGGTATATTCTAACCATTCACCTGTAGCAATATTTCCCACAGTAACCCCTTCGGACGTGTGTGTTAAAGCGTCAACAGATTCATCCATTCTAAAATCACCCATATTAGCGGTAGTGCCATCAAAATAGGCAATATTCTGGCCTTTTCCACCTTCAAAAATATCAAATTTTCCGGCTTCAATAACGCCTGGAATAGCCCAAGCGGTTCCTCCATAAGGCAATTGATTTCCAACTATTACATCTACGCTATTGGTAACATTAAATGTAACCGCATCTTCGTACACTTTTGCATAAAAACTATGAACACCTAGAGTCAGATTTACAGCATTTAAAGTAAAAGGGGCTGTCGAAACGATTCCAAGCGAAGTCGTGCCATCCATAAATTCTACCTTGATTGGGGTTCCATTTGAAGGAACAACATTTAGTTTCACGCTGCCATTTACAAAAGCTTGTTGAAACGAGGTCGTCAATACACCGGTTACTTGGCTATCCATACTTGTAACCATCTTTCGAGCAGGAACCACTAATTGGTATCCTGTTGAAAAAGTAA